>JADKAQ010000004.1:300000-519993 GCA_016719105.1 Gemmatimonadota bacterium
ACTGTGCGCGTGGCGCGATCCCCCATAAATACCACTTCCCCTTCTCGCCTCAACGGAATGACGTTTCTCCCGGCCCCGATGCACCGACGCCCCGTCCCCGGCGCTGCGCCCGTTCTCGTCGCGCGCCTCGAGCCGATCGTGCGCGCGCTCGTCGCGTCGGCGGTGCTCTCGCTCGCGGTGCTCTCGCTCGCGCCACTCTTGCCGCTCACGCCGCTGGCCCAGGCGCAGGAGACGGCCGAACGGGCCGCCGCGCCAGGCGCGGCGCGCCGGAACAGCAACCAGGGGAAGAAGCAGGCGACCGCGAAACCGAAGGCGAAGTCCACGACCAAGCGCGCGGCCAAGGGCGACACGGCCAAGGGCGACACCGCACGCCGAGCCTCCGTCGGCGCCCTCGGGCGCAACGCGGGCGATCGACACCTCGCGTATCGGGAGACGGGGAGCGACCTCGACTCGTTATGGCCGCCCAAGATGCCGGCGCCGCTCCCCGGGGCGATTCTCCCCGCCAAGCGTGTCATCGCCTTCTACGGCAACCCGCTGTCGCGTCGCATGGGAATCCTCGGCGAGTTCGACCCGCCCGAGATGCTCAGGCGCCTTGATGCAGAAGTGGCGGAGTGGAACCGCCTCGATCCGCAACACCCGGTGCAGCCGGCGTTGCACCTGATCGCGGTGGTCGCGCAGGCGGGGGCAGGGAGTGACGGGAAGTACCGGGCGCGCATGGACAGCGTGATGGTCGAGAAGGTCTACGCCTGGGCGAAGAGCCGAAACGCGATCCTCTTCCTCGACGTGCAGGTGGGGCTCAGCACGTTGCAGGCGGAGCTGCCGCTGCTCGAGCGCTATCTCAAGAGACCCGACGTGCACCTCGGCATCGATCCGGAGTTCTCGATGAAGAACGGCGGTCGTCCGGGCAAGCGCATCGGGACCTATGATGCGAGCGACATCAACTACGCGTCGCGTTTCCTGGCCGGGTTGGTCGACAAGTACCAGCTTCCGCCCAAGCTGCTCGTGGTGCATCGCTTCACCCAGAAGGGGGTCACCAATGCGCGCGACATCCGCCTGGATCCCAAGGTGCAGGTCGTGATGCACATGGACGGCTTCGGCGCTCCCTGGCTCAAGCGCGATTCTTACTACTCGTACGTCAAGAAGGAGCCGGTGCAGTTTGCCGGATGGAAGCAGTTCACCAAGCCGCGCAACGATTCGCCGCCGACCAGCAAGCCCGAGTTGCTGCGCTTGTGGCCGGCCCCGCTGTACATCCAGTACCAATAGCGCAGAGCGGCGTGCGCCTGACCGACTGACTCGTCAGGCGAAGTCATGGGTGGACCGCCGTGTGGGCGTGTCGCAGCGATAGCGCGGCGAGGTCAGCCGGCGCCGGGCCGCGCTCCCCTCGGTGACGGCAGGAGCAGCTCGTAGTACAGCAGCGGGACATCGCGATAGGTCACGCGGGCGACCTCGCGGTAGCGACAGGCGCGATAGAAGCCGCCCGCCCCGGCCGGGTCGTCATAGGTATCCAGGCGGATGCCGTTCGCCGGCCACCGGGCGGCGGCGTCGGCCGCCGCCGCCATGAGCTGTCGCCCGATCCCCTGTCGTTGCACGTCGGGGTGCACTGCCACATCGACGACGTAGAGCGGACGACGCACTGGCGTGAAGTAGGTGATGTCGATCGTGCGCGGCTTGCGCGTCTGCAGGCGAAGGGTCCCCACCACCAACGACGCGATGCGCGCGACGAGGACCAGCGGCGTGCGCAGCGCATCGCGCACGGCGGCCTCCGACGTGCGCGTGGACCAGTGCCCGCCGCCGAACGTTGTCGTTAGGTGCGCGGCGGCGGCGGTGCGCACCTCGGCGATGGCACGCACGTCGTCGGGGGTGGCGGGCGTCACGAGGATCGACATCGGGAGCGGGTCGGGCGGGGGGCAACGCCGGGCCCTCCGGTCACGGCCGACGGCGGCGCGAGGCATCGAACGCGGGCGAGAGATGGGGGCGACTTCGTCCTTTCCTCGCACGATGGCACCTGTGCGACCGGTTGCCGAGCGGTGGAGACCCGGCAGAGTCTCGGGGAATCGCGAACTCCGGCCGATACTCTCCCTGAGGCCCCGGCCCCCGCTCCGACCTGTCGCCTTCGTGAAAGCGCCACTGCCTCCAGCCTCCGACTCGCCGCCACCGGCCCCGCCCTCCGCGCCAGTCCCCGCGGAGCCGTCGCCGGTCGAGATCCGGCTGAAGCAGATCCTTGCCGATGTCGACTTTCCTGCGATCTCGACCGAGGCGCTGGAGGCACTCAAGCAGGTCCCGGACGACGAGACCTCGATCCAGCGCCTCGCCAACATCGTCCTGCGCGAGTATGCGCTCACGGTCAAAGTGCTGCGCACGGCGAACAGTGCGCACTATCGTCGCTCGGACCAACACATTCGCAGTGCGGCGCACGCGATGCTGCTGCTGGGGGCAGGGACGGTGCGCAACCTGGCCGCCAGCCTCCTCCTGTTCGAGCACTATCGCAAGCGCTCACCGGGGCTGAAGGAGCTGATGCTGCTCTCGCTCCTGACGGCGAATCACGCGCGGGAAGTGGCCATGCTGCGTGACCTTCCCGATCCTGAGGAAGCGAACCTGTGCGGGATGTTCCGCAACCTGGGCGAGGTCCTGGTGGCCGCCTACTTTCCTCGCGAATACGCGCGGATCCTCCAACAGATGGAGCAGCGCGGTTCGGGGCAGGCGGCCGCGGCATTCGATGTGTTGGGGTTCCCGTTCGAGGACCTCGGGGAGGCCATGGCGCGCAACTGGGGGATGCCCGATCGCGTGGTGGCCGGGATCCGGTCGGCGGGGCCGCAGGCGTCGGACGACGCGCTGGTCATCACGGCGTTCGCGCACGAACTCACGACGGCGGTCTATCGCCGCGACGTGGACACGTCTCGCGATGGTGTCTCGGAGGTGCTCGCCCGCTACGCGCGGCGCCTCAAGCTTGGTCGCGACGAGGTCGCCGGGGTGCTGCAGTCGGCGCTGCGCGAGACCAAGGCGACCTTCGCCTGTGCCAACGTCACGCTCGACGGACTCACGCTGCGCACGCAGCAACTCGCGGCGTTCGCGGCGCTCGGCACGCCTGACCATCCCGGCACCGACGAGGAGACGAGCGCCGACCGTGGTGGTGAAGCGGGGGCAGTCGAGGACAGCGTGCGCGAGGCGAGCACCGCGAGTTCGATCGTTCCGCTCGCGCAGCTCCGCCTCGAGTTGCGCGGCGAAGTCGAGCGGATGGCGATGCCCGGCTCGGGTGAAGAGCTGAGCCGAGTCATCCTCATGGCCCTCGAGGCGGCGTTTCGCGGAGGACCCTTCCATCGCGTCGTCCTGTGCCTGATGACGACCGATCACCGGCAGCTGAAGGCGCGCTACGGACTCGGCGCCGGGGTCGAGTCGATGCTCGACAAGTTCACCTGCGACCTCGACTCGCGGTCCAGCCCGATCGCCCTGGCGGTCGTTAGGCGCGTGGGTGTGTGCCTCCCGCTGGAGCGGGACTTCTCACCGACCGAGTGGCGCTTCGCCCAGACGTTCGCGGCCGCGAGCTACGTCGTGGTGCCGCTGGTGGTGGCCGGCCAGGCGATCGGTGGCCTGTACTGCGACCGCGTCGCAGGCGACGCCGTTCCCGATGCGGCCACGGTGGGCTACGTGCGTGCGGTGTGCGAGGGGGTGCAGCGCGGGATCACCGCGCGCAACGCCGACGCGCACGGCCACGGGTTCCATACGGCGGAGTTCAAGCGCGACGCGGTGCTGCGCCTCTTCGCCGGCGACCGACTCGAGGACGTGGCGACGTCACTCGCCGTGGAGGCGGAGACGCTCGACGTCTGGCGCCGCGAGTTCCTCGAGGGGGCGATGGCCCGGCTCAGCCAGTAAGCTCGCCGTCGGCGCGAGCCGCGCCTCACGCGCCGTGCGCCGTTGGCCACGCACGCGCGCCTTCCGCGCCTCCTCTTCGCGCGTGCGGGGCGGCGCCGTGGTGCGCAGCGCCTGGATCAACCGGCGCGCCGCCGCCTCCACCTCGTCGACGGCCACGTTGAACGCCGCTTCGTTTGCGCGCGACGGCCTGGTGGTTCCGCTGAGCTTGCGCACGAACTGGAGCGCCGACGCCCGGATCTCGTCAGGCGTGGCGGGCGGCTCGAAGTTCGCCAGCGTCTTGATGTTGCGGCACACGGCGGGGCGGGCGACGAGTGGTGGGGGCTAGCGGGATCCGCCGACGCGAATGGCTGCGCCGGCGTAGAGCGCGAAGACGCCGTTCTTCGCCGACTGCTTCACGTTGGCGATGTCGAAGTCGGCGACGTTGGAGACGCCGAAGCTGTAGCGCGCCCCCCCGCTCAGGACGAGCGGTCCGAGGTCGAAGTCGAGCCCCGCCCCCATGGTTCCGCCCACGTCGACGGTCTTGGTGCTGACGCCCGGGATGTCGTCGCAGCTTCCGGAGGTCCCCTTCACCTTGCAGTCGATCTTGAAGCCGAGGTAGGGACCGGCGTACAGGTGCGGGTGCACCGTCCCCTCGGTCTTCGGCTGCAACCGCAGCATGATCGGGACCTCGATGTAGTCCAGCTGCAATCCCTCGGCGGTGCTGTTGGTCCCCTTGGCCCCCTTGCTCACGAGCAGCAGCTCCGACTGCATGGTGAAGAGTCCGCTCGACGAGCTGACGTTCGAGATGCCACCGATGAGGCCCGTTCGCGAGTCGAGGCCATCAATGCCGCGGAGCGTGGAGAACGTGGCGCCGACGATGGCGCCGATGTGCCCGCCCTGGGCGCGTGCGGTGGCGAATGGCGCCAGCGAGGCGAGGAGGACCGACGCGAGGACAAGGGAGGCGAGGCGCGCGACGGTGCGCAGGCGGCATGACGGCATGGCATCGACCAGCGAAAGGGTGAGGGAACGGCTCGGGGATCCTCGGGCAAGCTAGGTGCGGCGCGCGAGGGCGGCAAAGGGCACCGTTTCCCAACGCACCGGCGTTGCGCCTCGCGACATACGGCTGCGGTTGCCAGCGCTACTGCGCCCGCACCTTGCCGCGCGCCTTCGTCACGATGTCCCTAACTTCACGAAGCAACGTGGGGCCGTGGTAGGTGAAGCCATCACGGATAGTCCACTCCACCCCGCCGGTGCGCACGATCTTGCCGTTGCGCACGGCGTCGGTCCCAGTGGGATACAGTACCTTGAGATCCTCGAGCGGGTTCCCGTTCACGATGATGAGGTCGGCGAGCCACCCCTGCCGCACGCGCCCGATCTCCATCTCCTTGCCCAGGACCTTGGCCCCATTGCTGGTGGCGTGCTGGATGATCTTGAGCGGCTGGAAGCCCGCCTCCTGGTGCAACTCGAGCGATCGCACGAAGCCCCAGCCATACATCTGGTAGATGAAGCCGGCGTCGTCGCCGACGGCGATCGTCCCGCCCAATCGCTCAAAGTCGCGAAGCGTGCGGAACCAGATCTGGTAGTTCTCCTTCCAGAAGGCCTCGTCGACCGACGTCCAGCCGATGAAGTAGGAGCCGTGATTGAGCGGGTTGGGCTTGAAGAACTCCTCCAGCGTGGGGTGCAGGTAGTCCTGATACCACGGCGTGGTTTGCGCGCGCTGCAGGTCTCGGCTCGCTTCGTAGATGTTGAGCGTCGGGACCCAGGCGACGTTCGACTTCACCATCCCGGCGAGCACTTCCTTGAGGCGGGACGGATCGGCCTCGCGCCACAGGCGCCCGGCGTAGCGGAAGCGGTGCACCTCGTCGGAGTAGTTGAACTCGGGTGGGAAGTGCTGCACGCCGTCGACGATCGCGGCATCGGGGATGCCATACCAGTGCTCGATGGTCGTCGTGCCGAACTTGATGTCGTCCCACGCGTTGGTCTCCTCGACCGCCGAGTGGTGTGCGACGCGCAGCCCGACCTTGTGGGCCTCGTCCAGCATCGCTTCCATCACATCGCGCTTGGTGCCGAGGATCTTGATGCCGTCGGCTCCCATCGCCTTCAGTTGCTGGACCTTGGCGCGTGCCTCGGCTGGCGTGTTAGGCGCCGGGGGAATGTTGAACATCGGATAGTGGAAGATGCGCGGCCCCTCCATCTGCCCGGCGTTGATCCGGTCGCGCATGGGGATCGTCTTGCGCGAGTCGCTGCCGACGTCGCGCACGCTGGTGATGCCCGAGGCGAGCCAGATCTTGAGTTCGTACTCCTGCTCCTGCGGTGTGCCGCCACGCTCGTCCTGCACGTGGGCATGCGCATTCACGAAACCGGGGAGGACGTACTTTCCGCGGGCGTCGATCTCGACGCCGCCGGTGGGGCGATTGCTCTTCCCCCCGATCGCATTGAGGATCGCGTCGTCACCCGACGGGACGATCTGCGTGATGCGGTTGTTGTCGATCACGATGTCCCACGGCCCCGACGCGGGTGTCCCCATCCCGTCGATCACGAGCGCGTTGCGGATGATCAGGCGGGCGTTGCGCTTGCCGTGCAGCGCCGGCGCCTGCGCGCCAAGCGAGACGGCCGCCGCAAGGGAGAGCGAGGCGAGGACGAGAGATCGCGCGAGTCGGGACATGAGGCGTGGGCGGGGATCGGATGCATGCAGCGAGGACACGAGTCGGGAAGGTCGACATCGTGGGGAGACGGTTCGTAACCTCGGACAGCGTGGGCAGGGGCGCAAGGCGACGGCTGGCGCCGGTGGCGCACGCGCTGCGCCCCGCCCGGTCGATCGGCTACAGTCCGTCGCTTCCCACGATCAGCCGCATGAAGAAGCCCACCGACGCGGCGAAGTCGCGCGTCGCGACGCGTTCGTTGACACCATGCACGCGCGCGCGATCACCGTCCCCCAAGGGGATGGGAAGAAATCGATAGACCCGATTGCTGTGTGGCCCCCAGTACTTGGCGTCGGTTCCGCCCATCACGAGGTACGGGATCACGGGGACCTGCGTTCCCGGGGTCATGCCACCAATGGCGCGCGCAATCAGCGTGTAGGCCGGATCCTGCACCGACGAGACCTGCGAGGGGTCGACGCCGACCGAGTCCAGGCGCTCCACGCGCACGCCGGAATCGGCGACGACCTGCGTCACGCGTGCCATCACCGTCGTCACGGTCTCGCCGGGGCGGATGCGAAAGTTCACGACGGCGCTCGCCTCGGGCGGCAGGACGTTGTCCTTGATCCCCGCCGAGAGCATGGTGGGCGCGATGGTGGTGTGCAGGAGCGCGGCGCCCATCGGGTTGGATTGCAGGACGCGCGTGAGGATGGGCGCGGTGATCCACAGGTTGCCGCTCACGAGACGCTCGCGAAACGACTGGTAGGGGGCCATGGCCTCGATCATGCCGCGTGTGGGGCCGTCGAGGGACGCGGGGAACGGGTTCGCTTCGAGTCGTGCGACCGCCTGGCTCAGCGCGCCGACGGCGGTGCGGTCGGTCGGCATCGAGGAGTGCCCTCCCTCCGCCGTCGCCGTCAGCCGCAAGCTCACGTAGCCCTTTTCCGCGATGCCGACGATCGCCGCGACCTGCTCGAGGCCGGGGATCATGCGTGCCCCCATGAACCCCCCTTCGTCGAGCACGAGTGCCGGCTTGACCCCTCGCGCCACGAGCTGGTCGACGATACGGCGGGCGCCGTATCGCCCGCCCACTTCCTCGTCATGTCCGAAGGTGAGGTAGATCGTGCGCTTGGGGGTGTGCCCCGCACGCAGCAGTCCCTCGACCGCCTCGAGCACCGCGATGACCGTCGACTTGTCGTCGATCGCGCCGCGTCCCCACACGTAGCCGCCGGCGGTGTCACCGGAAAACGGCGCGTGCTCCCAGTCGCGGAGGTTGGGTTCGGGGACCGGGACGACGTCGACATGCCCCATCAGCACGACCGGGGCCAGCGTGCTGTCGCTTCCCTTCCATGTGTAGACCAGGCTGAGTCCGGCCACGAGCTCTCGCGTGAGCGCAGCATGCACGCGCGGAAAGGCGGCCTGGAGGTACTGGTGCAGCCCCAGAAAGGCGGCGGTGTCGATGGGGCCGCCCGAGGCGAGCGACACGGTGGGGAAGCGTACGGCTTCCGCCAGATGCAACGCCGCCGCCGCGGTGTCGATCGCCGGGATGGCGATCGCCGTGCCGGTGGTGGCGGCGGGCGTCGCGATGCGCAGCGCGCGCGCCGCCATGGTGCCGAAGAGGACGACGACGGCGAGGGCGACGACCGAAGCGAGGCGTTTCATCTGGGAGGGGAGGATGGGCGCGGCCGAGTGGCGCGACGCGAGGGCGATGCGTACCCCCGCGTCGTGCAACCTGATGGCGGGACGCTGGCGGCGGAAGTGACGGGCGCGGGGCCATCACCCCCTAGCGCACGACGATCCGTCGACTCCACCGTGCGCCGTTGCCGCCTGTGGGGAGGGAGAGGATCCACTCACCCGCCGATGGCGCGGTGAAGGCGAAGTCGTACGTCTCCCCGACGTCGACCAGCACGTCGGCCTTTCGCACCGCGCGTTGCGAAGCCGGGAGGTCGGCGCCGTCCTTGGCGATCGGGCGCCACTCCGCGAGCACGCTGTCACGCGTGAGCGTGAACTGCGCCGCCTCGGCCGCCCCGATGTTGATGAAGCGCAGTCGATGCGTGTCGCCCACGCGCATCTCGATGGCGGGCGAGTGCGCCGAGTCGCCGTTCACCAGCAGGCGCATCTGGTCGCGATAGCTGTCCCACCCCACGATGTGCACGTGGTCGGTGCGGGGATCGAAGACGGTCCCCGGTTCGAGGACGACGATCGGGCCGTACATCCCCGAGGTCAGCTGCTCCTGGTCGCGCAGGTGGGTGTGGTAGATGAAGGTCCCGGCCTTCGGCGTGCTCAATCGCGCGGTGAAGACCTCCCCCGGCAGAACCGGGGGCGACGACATGCCGGAGGTCACCCCCCACCCGGCCACACCATCCGAATAACTCTCGAGCTCCAATCCGTGCCAGTGCACCGACGTGGCCTCGCGGAGGCGATTGTGCACGCGCACGTCGGTCGGCTGGCCGCGCGTGAGCACGAGCAGCGAGCCGGGAATCTCGGTGGAGTCGTGCGCGGGGGGCGTGGCGCCACGCTGTAGGACGAAGCTCAGCGTGCGATCGGCATGCCCGCGTTTGGCTCCCTCCTGCACGAACAGGTCGAGCTCGCGTGGCGAGACGCGCGCCTCGCGTTCGGTGACCCCCGGCGGCATCGTGGCCTCGATGCCGAGCACCAGTCCCGCCATGTGCTGCGCGGGATCGGTCGATT
This sequence comes from Gemmatimonadota bacterium, assembly GCA_016719105.1. NCBI lineage: Bacteria > Pseudomonadati > Gemmatimonadota > Gemmatimonadota bacterium. The sequence continues at coordinate 309,177 of JADKAQ010000004.1, forward strand.
CCGCGTCGTGATCATCGTGCGCCAGAGGAACGACGCGCGCGTCGGAGGCGGTCACGTGAAAGTTGATGTGGCAGTGAAAGAGCCATCGCCCCGGGCGCACCGGTGACCAGCTGACGAGCATCGTCTGGCGGGCGGACATCGCCTCGGTCACGACCAGTCGGCGCTGCTCGGCCGTATACGTGGTGTCGCTGAACGAGGTGCCCTTGCTGTCGACGCGAAAGTAGGCGCCGTGCAGGTGCATGGGATGCGGGCGACCCGTCGCGTTGATCACGCGCCAGCGTACCGTGTCGCCCACCACGACCGAGAGGCGCTCGGTCCACGGCCACGACTTGCCGTTGATGGTGAGCGCGTTGCTGTAGCGGATGGAATCGAGCGGTTGTCCCCAGATGTTGAGCACGAAGACGCGATCGGGAACGGAGCCCTCGGGAGGATCGACGATGAAAGCGCCGCCGGCCTGGTCGTACTCCACCAGGTCGCTCGGATTCCCGATGCGCGCGCGATAGTAGTAGGTCCCGGCCGCGCCCGCGGCGAAGGTCAGCGTGCGCGCCTCGCCAGGCTGAAGGATGATGCTGTCGCGTGCGGCGGGGCGGGTGGTGAGTCCGAAGAGCGTGATGGCCGAATCGGCGAGCGCATTGTGCACGGAGGCGGAGACGATGGTCCCCGCGCGCACGCGGATGAGCGGCGCGGGGACTTGCGGCGCCCCACCCTCCTCCGCGAACGCCGCGACACGCAGGACGGGGCCGTCGGGGGCCTCCGGCGTCCAGTCGGCGAGCTGCACCACCAGTCGGAGGTGCAGGGTGTCACGCCGTACCACGCCGGCGGGGCGTGTGTTGTCGTTAGGCGAGACCGCGGCGACCGCGCGCGTGGGACGGGTGGCGGCGAGCGTCGCGGTGGCGAGGAGGGCGGCGGCGAGCAGGCCGGCAGGGAGCAGGCCGGCGGGAAGGAGGCCGAGGCCGCCGCGAGGGGAGTACATCGGACCAGACTCCGAACGTGCGGGGGGAACGCGAGCGGAAGCATGGTCCCCGTGAGCGGCGATGGCAAGCTGAGGCCGCTAGATGGCGACCGCTCGCGCTCTCCCTTTCTCCTCGCTATCCTCCCGCCGTCGCGCGGTGCCGCCCCAACGCGCCACCGATGGCCACGATTGAGGGCGGCGGCCCCTGCGCCCTGCCTGCCGCGCCCCGGGCATCGGGTCGACTTTCCCCACGCCAGCCCACACGCCGAGGATCCCCTCCATGACGCGCCGATTGTCCGTGATTGCCACGTTCCTGCTGGGGGCATGTACGCTGCAGCGTTCGACGCCGGCCCTGTCGTCTTCCGCCGCCGGGATGGACGAGCATACGGCGCACATGAGCGCGGCCGACCGGGCGGCACCCGCGCCCTCGCGGTCGTCGGGCGATGCCACGCAGCAGGGGACCGCCGGCCTGCCGGCGAGCGCTGCCACCGCCGCCGCGCGCCTTGCGGCAACACCGCGACACGGCGAGTGGGTCCAGATCGCATGGGGGCCTGGCTCGGCCGATTCGCTCATGGCCTGGATCGTCTATCCGAAGTCGTCGGCCAAGGCCCCCGTGGTCGTAGTGGTGCACGAGATCTTTGGACTCTCAACGTGGGTGCGCGCGGTTGCGGACCAGGCGGCGGCCGATGGTTTCATCGCCATCGCCCCTGACTTCCTCTCGCGCGTGCGCGGCGGACCGAGCTCGGTCGAACTCGCCTCGGACACCGCCCGCCGGTTGATTGCCGGCGTCGACGCCGCCGAGCGCAATCGCGCGATCGTCGCCGCGGCCAACTACGCGATGATGCAGCCGGCCGCCCTGGCGAAGTACGCGGTCTTCGGATACTGCTGGGGGGGATCGACGACGTTCATGCACGCCGTGCATGGCGGCGTGAAGGGTTTCGCCGGCGGCGTCGCCTACTACGGCCTGCCGTACATGACCGGTGGTTCGCCGGCCACGGAAACGGCCGCCGCCGTCCCCGCGCGCGTCAACGCCGATTCGCTGGCGAAGATCAAGGTCCCCGTGATGCTGCTCAACGGATCCAAGGACGCACGCATCGCCGCGGCCATGCCGCAGCTCGACTCCATCATGAAGTCACTCGGCAAGACCTATACAGGGGTGAACTACGAAGGGGCCGTGCACGGCTTCCTGCGCGCACAGAACGATCCCAAGCAGAAGCGCGATGAAGCCGAGGAAGCGGCCAACTTTGCCGCGACGCAGGATGCATGGCCGCGTACGCTTGCGTTTCTCAGGCAGCAGCTCGGTGTGAAGTAGCACCGCGTGCACCATCACTCGCAGTCTCGAACCTCTTCCGTGGAGCGTTTCATGGTTCGTCAGGCCTTGTCGGTCGTCGCGTTGACATGCGTTGCCGCTGCATCGCTTCCTGCCCAGGGGAGCGTACAGAAGTCGGCGCTGCACGACTTCCGGATCACGACGGTTGCCTCCGGGCTCGTACAGCCGTGGTCCATCGCCTTCCTCCCCGGGGGCGACATCCTCATCACCGAGCGTCCGGGGCGGCTGCGCATCGTGCGCAAGGGGAAGCTGCTCGACGCCCCCGTCGCAGGGGTGCCGACCGTGGCGACGGCGGGGCAGGCGGGGCTGCTCGATGTCGTGCCGCACCCGAACTTTGCCAGCAATCGCCACGTCTACTTGAGCTACTCGAAGCCGATGGGCGATAGCGGGAAGACGACGACGGCGGTGGCGCGCGCGACGTTCGAGAACGACCAGCTCGTGGGGCTCACCGACATCTTCGTCGCCAAGACCAACGGCACGATCGGGCACTTCGGCTCGCGCCTGGCCTTCGATGGCAAGGGGCACCTCTTCATTACGGTGGGCGATCGCATGGCCCCGCCGTCGGGGAACCTCGAGGCGCACCCCGCGCAGGACCTCTCCAACCACCACGGGAAGACGATCCGCCTCAACGAAGACGGGAGCGTCCCGAACGACAACCCGTTCGTGGGGCGCGCCGGTGCCTTGCCGGAGATCTACAGCTACGGCCACCGCAACATGCAGGGGCTCGTGGTCAACACGGCCTCGGGCGACGTATGGGAGACCGAGCATGGCCCGCAGGGGGGCGATGAGCTCAACCTGATCAAGGCCGGCGCTAACTACGGATGGCCGGTGATCGGCTTTGGCGTGAACTACCGCACCGGCGCCGCGATCCATGCCGGGACGATGCGCCAGGGGATGGAGCAGCCCGTGCAGGTGTGGGTTCCGTCGATCGGCGCTTCGGGGCTGATGCTCTACACGGGGGACAAGTTCCCCGCGTGGAAGGGGATGCTCTTCGCCGGCGGGCTGTCGGGTGAGCGCGTGACGCGCTTCACCGTCGACGGGCAGAAGGCGGAGCTGGCGGAGCACGTGGTGCGCGGGCTCGGACGAATCCGGGACGTGCGCCAGGGCCCCGACGGTTTCATCTACATCGCGATCGACAATCGTGAGGGGAAGCCGACCGACGTCGTCAGGCTGGAGCCGGTGGCGCGGCGCTGATCGATTGCCCCATTTCTGCGGCGCGCCGAAGCTCGGCGCGCCGCATTTCATTTCCGGTGACCCATTCTCCCATGCAACGCCGCGAGTTCCTCGCCGCCTCCGCGATCGCCACGCTCGGTGCCACCTCGGCGCTCAGCGCGAGCCCTTCACCGCAGACGCCCGGTTCCTTCTCTCCCGCTCCCACTACCGCCATGGATTCCGAGACTTCGATTCCGGCCGCCACCCGAAAGATCCTCATCGCGGGCGGAGGCTTTGGTACGCCATTCATTCGCTACATGGCCGAGCTGACCGGGAAGTCGCGCCCGCGCATCTGCTACCTGCCGACCGCCTCGGCCGATGCGGCTGACGGCATCATCTGGTTCTATCGCACCTGCGCCCCCCTCAATGTGCACCCGTTCGACCAGGCGTCGTTCATCGAGAGCCTGACGCAGAAGGAGGGGTGGGACGAGGTGCTGCTCTCCATGGATGCGATCGTGGTGTCCGGCGGGAACACGCTCAACCAGCAGGCGATCTGGAAGGCGCAGGGGATCGACGTGGTCCTCCGGGCGGCGGGGACCGGGGGATCGTCCTGGGCGGGGCCAGTGCCGGCTCGCTGTGCTGGTTCGAGGAGGGGACGACCGATTCACGGCCGAAGGCGCTGTCGATCGTGAAGTGCCTGGGCTTCCTGCAGGGGAGCCACTCCCCGCACTTCGATGCCGAACCCGGTCGTCGTCCGCTGTACCACAAGCTGGTGGGGTCGGGGGAGATGAAGCCGGGGTATGCCTGCGACGACGATGCGGGAATCTACTTCGAGGACAACCGGGTGGCGCGCGTGGTCTCGTCTCGCGACGGGGCGAAGGTGTACCACGTGAGCGTGGTGGATGGCGTGGTGCGCGAGCGCGTGATGGAGCCGGACCGCATTCGCTGAGACTCGCAACGCGTTAGGCAGGACGACCGCGCACGCGCACCGCGCGCTGCGCGCATGACGCGGCCCCCGCTGGCATTGGGGGCCGCGTCGTTCGTTTATGCCCGTCCGCCACTGCCGCGCTACCGGCGTTCCGGGGGGCGCCGGCCTTGGTCTGGCCGAGTGCCGTCGGTGACGTGGGGGCGGGGGCGATCGGACGAGGGGGCGGTGACATGCTGCACCGGTAAACCGATGAGCAGAACAGTGTAAATCCCATCGGGGATTTCCTGCCGCTGGCACTTAGGGCTTAGGGATTCCCGCATGACGCGTACTGCTATGACGTGCGTGCGTGATGTAGCCGATTGATTGGTTGTGACCTAGCCAACATGATAGTTGCCGCTGCCGTCCTAAGCAGTACGTTGTGCGCCGTTCGCGCACCGCACACTCACACTTCAGGCGTCGACTGTCATGACGTACGCTGTTCAGCAGGTGCCACGCTCCCGCCGGGTCCTGGACGCCGTGGCCATCGGCGGCCTGCTGTGGACCGTTAGCGTCGCCGAGTCGGTCTCGGCACAATCGGCCACCCAATCCGCGGGGCAGGGAGGCGCGGCCGCATCGGCGCTCCCCGACACGAGTGCCATCACGCCGGAGATGGTCGACAAGGGGCGACGGCTGTATCACGGGAAGGGGACGTGCATCGCCTGCCACGGGACGAAGCTGGAGGGGACACCGGTTGCACCCGCGCATCGCAAGACGAGCGGCTGGAAGGCCGCGAAGGACGGCGCGTTCCCCGAGTTGGTCCGGGTGATCTCGACCGGGGTGCCGGGGACGCTGATGGTCGCCTTTCCCAACGGCATCTCCCCGAGTGAAACGGTGCTGGTCGCCTCGTACATCTGGGCCGTGAACCATCGCGGCACCAAACCCTAGCGGTCGGGCGCCCGGGCGGCGTTGGGGACTCGCACCGCCAGGGCCGGTCGATCGCCACGGAGTGTTTCCGCAGCGTCCTGATCCGCCTCGTTCGTCTTCCCCAAACACGTCACACGCCATGCGATTCGCGCCACTCGTCGTCCTCGCGCTGTTGCAGCTGCCGGCAACGGCCCACGCGGTCCCGGCCTTCGCCCGACAAACCGGGCTCCAGTGTTCCGGGTGTCATACGCAGCAGTACCCGACGCTCAACGCGTTCGGGCGCCGCTTCAAGATGGATGGCTATACCCTCATCGGCGCCCAGGGAAAGGTCGAAGGTTCTCGCCTCTCGCTCCCGGCCTTCCTCAATGCCTCGCTCTTCTTCAAGATCCGCATGCAGAAGACGAATGGCGAGGACGGCCCCGGCGAGCGCACGACCAACTCCGGCGAGCTGCAATTCCCCGATGAATTCGCGCTGCTCATCGCCGGTCGCGTCAGCGAGAACATCGGATTCCTGCTCGAGGGACAGCTTCCCAGCAATGGGGCGGCGGTCCTGGCGGGGTTCAAGATCCCCTTCTCCTACAACGTGAAAGGGGTGCGGGCCTCGGTGATTCCGTTCACCACCGACGGACTTGGCGCCTCGTACGGATTCGAACTCATGAACACCGGCGCGGTGCGCAACATCCGGGCGATGGAGCATCGCGAGGACATGTCGGCCCAGCAGTACGTCGGAACGGCAACGGCGGCATCCGGGGCGACCTTCGCGGTTGGGAACCACCACTTCTTCGCCAACGTCACCCGCTGGAGCCCGGTGCACATGGCGACGGCCGAGGGGCAGGCGAGCCCGATGCCGACCTCCAACTATGCGCGTATCGCGTGGACGCCGGACGTCGGCGGCTGGGACCTCGGCATCGGCGCACAGAAGTGGTATGGCTCGGCACGCCTGGATGATGGTTCTGGCCGCGCACGGGTGGAGGCGATCGGGACGCGCGCGTGGGCCGTCGACGGTCAGGCGCAAGGCAAGGTTGGCCAGTACCCGCTGAGTCTCTACGCATCGGTCGCGCGGGCGGCCGGTTCAGGGGAGACCGGCGACGTCCCGAACATGTTCAACGATGCACCGCGGGACCGCAGCGCCGTGGCGATCGCCTCGCAGATCGGCATCCTCCCCACGCAGGGGGCATCGCTGTTGCTGGCGTACCGCACCGGTGACAACGGGGCGGAGTCGAATCACCAGGATCGCAGTGCAACGGTGGGGGCGTTGTATCATCTGCACCAGAACGTGCAGCTGCAACTCAACTACACCATGCGATCAGGCAACGCCTTCACACCGCGTCCGGCGGACGGCAACCGACTGCTTACGCTGATGTTGGCGGCTGGGTTCTGAGCGACGGCGCTGGGTGAAGCCGGCCATGGGGTTGGCGCGCGGTGCGTGCCGACCCGTGGCTGGCGGAGCGCTTGACGCGCGGTATGTTGTGCGGCGTCATGACCTCTCGGCTGATGCCACCCCTGCGCGGCCCCATGCGCAGCGCTCGCTCCACGTCGCGTCGTGTGGCGCGCGCCGCGGTGTTTCTGGTTTTGGCCGAACTGATCCTGAGCGAACCTGGGCTAGCCCAGCGGGGCGTGAAGGCGCCGCCTCCGCTCCCCGATACGAGCGCGATCACGAAGGCGATGATCGACCGTGGGCGCGTGATCTACCGTGGCAAGGGGGCGTGCATCGTCTGCCACGGCGAGCGGATGGAGGGGACGGCCATCGCTCCGCCGCATCGCAAGTCGACCGGATGGAGGGCGGCCAAGGACGGCGCCTTTCCTGAGTTGGTCCGAGTCATCACCGAGGGCGTGCTGCGGACGGTGATGGTCCCGCTGCCCAACGGCATCTCGCGAAAGGATGCCATCGATGCGGCGGCCTTCATCTGGGCGGTCAACCATCGCGACGCGTCGCCGTGATCGTGTCCCGATCGCGGCGTGCTCACGTCCTGGTCGTGCCGAATGTGCCCTGACCGCGACGCGCCGACCTCGGGTCGGCCGACGCGTCGCGTGTGCGTGCGCTACGGTGTGCTGGTCCGCGCGTGCGCCGAGTGATCGTGCAGCTTGCGGTAGAGCACGCGGAGCATGCGATGCATCGCCGAGGCGACTACGGCGAGAAGCATGAGGGCTGTGACCAACAGCATGGCGTACAACAGCCCGGTCATCACGGCGTCCATACGGCACCTCCTGCTGGCGCACGGCCAGCGGCTCGCGACGCCGGGGAAGTCCGGACGCCGAATCGCGTGCGCGCCGAGCGCGGGCGTCACGGTAGCAGTGGAGGGAGACGCGGCGTGGTACAGCGCGCGTCCGCCCTGCCACGAGCAAGAGGGCACGGCCGTCGCGCGTCGCGGGGCCGGGAGCCTGCAGATGGAAGTGCGCCAGTCTATCCGACGTTCCCGCGCGCGATGTCAGGCACACCCTGAACGTCGTCGGGGAAACGCGAGGACGGCGTGAGACGCGTGCCGTACAGAGCGCGGCTGAGATGCCCGCGGTCTCGCCCCCTAACGTGTAGCAGCAGGGAGGGCCGGCATGCACATCACGAAGACCTGGTAGCGTACCTCGCCCGCCGCCGGCGTGACTGCCTCGTTCACGCGAAACTCTGCCTCGGTGTAGAGGCGCGGCACCTCGTACACGTTGAACAGGCAGTCGGCGCCATCGAGGCGAAAGCGGAGGGAGGCCTCGTTGGGGGCGTCCATCGGGTCGGGGGTGCGCGTCCAACCAGCGGCGCGCAGGCGTTCATAGAGGCCGGTCGCGGCGCGCGCCACGCCGAGGGGGCTCGCCCCTGCGGCGGTGACACGACAGCCCGGGTGTCGTCGTCGGGTACGCCAATCGTCGATCGTGTCGGGTTCCACCGCGACGACCAGACGCTGCCGGTCGCGAAGGAAGTCGGCAGCCGCAACGCAGTGGCTCGTATCGGGGGCGACGGCCGAGAGGAGCGCGGCGGCGGCGAGGGGAAGGAGGGGGGCGGGCACGTCGGAAAGGTGCTACGTGCGTGCGCTACCCGGGAGGGCAGGGGGGCCGCTCGATAGGGTGGGATTCGCGTGCCGCTGACGGCGTTTGGTCGTCGAACACGGCGCCTATCTGGCGGTCGGACGGCATTCCCCCGACAGGTGGGACTACCCGCTCCGCTACCTTGCTACTGGGAGACGGCGAGGGGCCGACTCTCGCGTCCTTTCCTGCGCCCGGACCCATGGATCAGTCAAAGCGATACGCCGACCTCAGCCTCGACGAGGCCACGCTCATCCGCGAGGGACGGCACATCCTGGCGGCCTACAAGATGAAGCCGAAGGCCGGCCATGCCTACCTTGCCGCAGCGGCGCACTTCGCCGCGGAGTCGTCAACCGGGACCAACGTCGATGTGTCGACGACCGACGACTTCACGCGAGGCGTCGATGCCCTGGTCTATCACATCGACGAGGCGACCGAGGAGATGCGCATCGCGTATCCCCTCGACCTGTTCGATCGCAACGTCACCGACGGGCGCATGATGGTCGTGTCGTTCCTCACCCTGGCAATCGGCAACAACCAGGGGATGGGCGACATCGAGCACGCCAAGATGTATGACTTCTACGTCCCCGATCGCGCCCTGCAGCTGTTCGACGGGCCGTCGAAGGACATCTCCGACTTGTGGCGCATCCTCGGGCGGCCGGTGAAGGACGGGGGCTATATCTCCGGGACGATCATCAAGCCCAAGCTGGGGCTGCGCCCGCAGCCGTTTGCGACCGCAGCCTACCAGTTCTGGCTCGGTGGCGACTTCATCAAGAACGACGAGCCGCAGGGCAACCAGGTCTTCTCGCCGCTCAAGCAGACGATTCCGCTGGTGGCCGATGCGATGCGGCGTGCCATGGACGAGACGGGTGAAGCCAAGCTCTTCTCGGCCAACATCACGGCCGACGATCACTACGAGATGTGTGCGCGCGCCGACTTCATCCTCGAGACGTTCGGCTCGGATGCCGACAAGGTGGCCTTCCTCGTCGACGGCTTCGTGGGTGGGCCGGGGATGATCACGACGGCGCGCCGGCAGTATCCCGGCCAGTACCTGCATTACCATCGCGCCGGCCACGGGATGATCACCTCGCCGAGCGCGAAGCGCGGCTACTCGGCCTACGTGCTGGCCAAGCTGTCGCGCCTCCAGGGGGCGAGCGGGATCCACGTGGGGACGATGGGCTACGGGAAGATGGAAGGGGCGCAGGACGATCGTGCCATCGCCTACATCATCGAGCGCGACGAGTACCAGGGGCCGGCATACTACCAGAAATGGTATGGCATGAAGCCCACCACGCCCATTATCTCCGGCGGGATGAATGCGCTGCGACTTCCAGCCTACTTCGCGAACCTCGGGCACGGTAACGTGATCAACACCGCCGGGGGTGGGTCGTACGGGCACCTCGACTCGCCGGCGGCGGGGGCGATTTCGCTGCGGCAGGCGTACGAATGCTGGAAGGCTGGGGCCGATCCGGTGCAGTGGGCGAAGTCGCACCGCGAGTTCGCGCGCGCGTTCGAGTCGTTCCCTGGCGATGCCGACCAGCTCTACCCCGGTTGGCGCCAGCACCTGGGCGTGTAGCCCCCAACGGACGAGGAATCAGACGCGATGCCGACAGGCGGACGATCCACGCTGACGCAGTTCATCATCGAAGAACGCCGGCGCGCCCCCGGGGCGACCGGCGAGCTGAACGCGCTCATCACGAACGTGGCGCTCGCCTGCAAGGCGATCGCGCGGCGCGTGGCGTACGGCGCCCTGAGCGACGTCGTCGGGGTGACGGGGACGCACAACGTGCAGGGTGAGGCGCAGCTCAAGCTCGACGTGCTCAGCAACGGGATCTTCCTCCGGGCCAACGAGTGGGGAGGGCAGGTGTCGGGGATGGCGTCCGAGGAGATGGAGGACATCTACGTCATCCCCCCGGAGTATCCGAAGGGGAAGTACCTCCTCCTCTTCGACCCGCTCGACGGCTCGTCGAACGTCGATGTGAACGTCTCGGTGGGGAGCATCTTCTCGATCCTGCGGGCCCCGCGGCCGGGGGAGGCGCCGACGCTCGAGGACTTCCTGCAGCCGGGCACGGAGCAAGTCTGCGCCGGTTACGCGATCTACGGCCCGTGCACGATGCTGGTCCTGACGTTAGGCAAGGGGACGCACGCCTTCACGCTGGACCCCATGCTCGGCGAGTGGGTCCTGAGTCATCCCGACCTTCGCATTCCCCAGCAGGCGCGGGAGTTCGCGATCAACGCGTCCAACTCGCGCTTCTGGGAGCCCGCCGTCAAGCGCTACGTCGACGAATGCCTCGCGGGGCAGTCGGGGCCGCGTGGTGCCGACTTCAACATGCGATGGATTGCCTCGCTGGTGGCCGAGACGCACCGGATCCTCCTGCGCGGCGGCGTGTTCCTGTATCCGCGCGACACGCGGGACGGCAAGAAGCCGGGGCGCCTGCGCGTCCTGTACGAAACCAACCCCATCGCGTTCCTGGTGGAGCAGGCCGGGGGGATGGCGAGCACCGGTCACGGGCGTGCGCTCGAGGTCGCGCCCACGGCGCTGCACCAGCGCATCGGCTATGTCTTCGGCTCGGCCGAGGAGGTCGCACGCATCGAGCGGTACCATAACGAGGAGCCGCAGGATGCGTACGCCTCGCCGCTGTTCGGCCGCCGCGGTCTCTTCGCCGCCCCCGACTGATCGCGCCGTTTCCGCCACGACGACCACGCCTGCCCTCCCCGGCTCCGCGCCGAGATCCGCTCTCTCACCCTCCCGTACGAGTCTCGATGTCCGCCAAGCATCCCATCATCGCCATCACCGGCTCGTCAGGCGCCGGTACGACGTCGGTCACCCGCACCTTCGAGAACATCTTCCGGCGTGAGGGCGTAAAGGCCGCGGTGGTGGAGGGCGATTCCTTCCACCGCTACGACCGGAAGGAGATGAAGGTGAAGATGACCGAGGCCGAGGCGGCCGGGAACTCGAGCTTCTCCCACTTCGGCGACGAGGCGAATCTCTTTCCCGAGTTGGAGTCACTCTTTCGTGACTACGCCGAGACGGGGCAGGGGACGGCGCGCAAGTACTTGCATAACGATGAAGAGGCGGCGCCGTACCACCAGCCGCCGGGCACGTTCACCGCGTGGGAGCCACTCCCGGAGAGCGAGCTGCTCTTCTACGAAGGGCTGCACGGCGCCGTCGTCACCAAGACGGCCAACGTGGCGCAGCACCCCGACCTGCTCGTGGGGGTCGTGCCGGTGGTCAACCTCGAGTGGATCCAGAAGATCCACCGCGATCGCAATACGCGCGGCTACTCGACCGAGGCGGTGACCGACGTGATCCTGCGTCGCATGCCCGACTACGTGCACTACATCGTGCCGCAGTTCCAGCGCACGCACATCAACTTCCAGCGCGTCCCGGTCGTCGACACGTCCAACCCGTTCATCGCCCGCACGATCCCGACGGCCGATGAGAGCCTGGTGGTCATCCGCTTCGCGAATCCACGCGGATTCGACTTCCCGTATCTTCTGAGCATGCTGCACGACTCGTGGATGTCGCGCGCCAACACGATCGTCTGCCCGGGGGGCAAGATGGAGCTGGCCATGCAGCTGATCTTCACGCCGATGGTGATGCGCCTGGTCGAACGGAGGCGCAAGCTGTTGGGAGGGTGACGCGATCCTGACGCCGCAACGCGGCGGGGCGCCTCGCGCCACCGCGGCGATCCTCCTCGGCGTCATCATCGCCGCGCTCTCGGCGTCCGCGGCGCTGCATGAGTCGCTGGTCCGCGTCTTCGATGCCGCGAGCACCATCCTGGCGACGCACCCCGTGGCCGGCCCCGCGATGTTCGTCGCGCTGGCGGCGGCATCGGCCATGCTCGCCTTCTTCTCCAGCGCGGCCCTCGTCCCCGCGGGGGTGGTCGCGTGGGGGATGCCGACGACGGCGGCGCTCCTGTCGTTAGGGTGGCTGCTCGGCGGGCTCCTGTCGTACGGGTCGGCCCGCGGGCTCGGACGTCCCCTGCTGGCGCACCTGGCCCCCGTCGAGTTTCTCGCGAAGTACGAACGCCGCGTCTCCCGCGACACGCCGTTCGGGGTCGTCCTCCTCTTCCAGCTCGCCCTTCCCTCGGAGATCCCGGGCTACGTCCTGGGGCTCGCGCGCTATCCACTGGCGCGCTACCTGGCGGCGCTCGCCCTCGTGGAGGCGCCGTACGCGGCGGTCACCGTGTGGCTCGGCCAGGAGTTCCTCCAGCGGCGACTCGCCCCACTGCTGGCCGTGCTCGCCGCCGGCGCACTGGTCGGCGCCGTCGCCCTCCACCTGCTGCGTCGGCACCTCGATCGCGCGCATCCACGTTAGGCGCGGCGCGCCACCGTTACGCGCCGGCCTGCCGCTTCAACAGCCGAGTGAACACCACACCAGCGGTCATGCGAACGGGCCACGCCGTTAGCGGCGCGGCACCAGATCGTGTCGGAAGATCGTTCCCCCCTTCATCACGAAGCCCACGCGCTCGAGGCGCGTGATGTCCGACAGTGGATCGCCGGGGACGGCGATGAGGTCGGCGAGCTTCCCCGCACCGATCGTCCCCACGCGGTCCTGCCATCCCAGAATCTCGGCGTTGAGCGCGGTGGCCGACACGATGGCCGCCATTGGCGACTCGCCCAGTCGGACGCGTTCGGCGAACTCGCGGGCGTTGTCGCCGTGCGGGATGACGAGTGCGTCGGTCGCGAAGCCGATCGGGATCCCCGCGGCGAGTGCGCGCCGGAAGCCGGCGTCCTTGACCGCGCGGATCTGGCGCGACCGCTCACGCTCCGACTCGGGGATCGGGTTTGCCGGGTCGTTCCGCTCGATTACTGCGGATGTGTAGAGCGTGGGCGCGTAGAAGCTCTGTCGGTTGGAGGCCTTGAGAAGGGCGATGGCCTCGTCGTCGAGGTATGACCCGTGGTCGATCGTGCGCACCCCCGCCCGGATCGCCGCCTTGATCCCGTCGGCGCCGTGCGCGTGTGCGGCGACCTGTTTGCCCCAGCGCCGCGCCTCGGTCACCGCGGCCTGGATTTCCGCATCCGAGTACTGCTGCGCCCCCGGGGAGATCCCCTTGGAGAGCACGGCGCCGGTCGCGAGGATCTTGATGAAGTCGGCGCCGTTCTTGAGGTTTGTCCGCACCGCCTTGGTGACTTCGTCGGGACCATCGGCGAGCGTCCTCACGGTCGGCACGTCGACGTAGATCGAGAACTGGCGCGCATCGCCGGCACCGCCGGTGGACGTGACGTAGTTGCCGGCCACGAGGAGGCGCGGGCCCGGGATGGCGCCCGCGTCGATGGCTCGCCGCAGCTCGACGTCGACGTACGGCCAGTTGGGCCCCATGTCGCGGCAGGTGGTGAAGCCGGCCATGAGGGTCACGCGCGCATTGCGCGCCCCCCAGAGCGCGTCGTGTGCCGGCGTCGTCTTGACCAGCGCATCCTCCCAGTGCACGCGCTCGTCGCCGGTGAGGTGCGTGTGCAGGTCGATGAGGCCGGGGAGGAGCGTGGCGTCGCCAAGGTCGACGAGCGTTGCGCCTGGCGGAATGCGGAGGTTCGTCCCCACCTCGGCGATGCGGTCTCCTTCGATGCGGACCATCCCTGGGATGAGGGGAGGGGTTCCGGTGCCGTCGATGAGGCGTGCGGCGCGCAGGATCGTGACGGCAGCGGGGGCCGCTTGAGCGTCGACGCGCTGTGGCAGTGAGACCGCGCCGAGGACGACGGTCGCTGCTGCAGCGGAGAGGAAGAGACGCATCTGGAATGGGGGGCGCGAAAGTGGTGCGGGCTCGAGGTCCCTCCAACGTGCGTCGCGTGCCGATGAAGGGAAAGGCGCCGGACGCTAGCGGCGCGGACGCTCGCGGACGTAGACGATGGCTACGACGTCACCCACGCTGCTGCGGATGCTGCTCTTGAGAGAGACGGCCTCGTACGCCGCCTGTCTCGCGATCGCCCGGACCGCGTCATCGATCGCCGATTGGTGGTCGGCCACGAGCGTGAGTTCCAGCCCCCGTGCCGCTCCACCCTGCACCCCGACGAGCTTGACGCCTGCGGGAAGGGCTTCCCACGCCGCACGCGTGGGATCGTGAGGATTGGCCGGGGAGTCGAACCACAGGTCGCCAATGCCTAACGTCATGACCCAGCCCCCGTCCGCCGCTCGGGAGATTCCAAGGACGCGCTCGCCGCGGAAGCGGTACGCCCGGCGCAAGGAGGCGATCAACGCCGCCATGGGCGTGGTCGAATGGCTGGCAATCTGCGCGCGATAGCCGGACCCATCGCGCTCGATCGTCTGCAGGCGTGCGCCTGACGGGAGCATCGGGCGCAGCGCATCGGCGATGGCTTCGGGCGGGGTGGAAGCCGCGGTCGGCGCGCGCGAGAGCGGTGGCGCCTCGAACGGCTCCGCCCATGGGCGCGGGCTCGGGCCATCCGAGGCCACCGCGGACGACCGCCAGCGTCCCCACGTGCGCGCGGTCCACGTGCCGAGTGGGATCCCCTTGCAGCCGTCGCCGCACCAGACCGTGAACTCCCGCGCCTCGCGGACCTTCGCCATCGCCACCAGGTCGCCCTTCCATCCCTTCCGCAGCAGGACCTCGCCGACGACGGTATCGGGGCGCGGGTTGTTGCGATCGGGGCCGGGGTCATGCACGACGCGATCGACGCGAAGCCAGCCGCCTTTGCACGTGTGGTGCTCGCCGCGGCGCAGTGTGTACGAACGGACGGGCGCGAGGTACAGCGTTTCGAGGTTGGCCCCGTACGCCGAGTCGGTCATGGTGGCGAAACCGCTCGACCAGCGCACCGATGGGGAGTGCATGCGCCGGTATTCGCGCTCGTAGTACGCGCCGCGCGCAAAGACGGCGTCGCGAAACGCGTCGCGCTGCCGCTGGCTGCGTGCCAGGGTCAGGACGAGCGAGTCGTCGCCTTGGCCGGCGATCGTCATCGTCTCCCAGGGGAAGCGTCGGTTGCCGCCGGTCACATAGCTGCCGAAGATGGTCTGCGACATCGGCGGGCGGGCGCCGCCGGCCATCGTGTATGTCCCCTCGAGGTTCGGGCAGCGCTGCGTGAGGGCGGCCATCGGCTCCCACCGCGCCTTGACCCAGTCGCCCGGATTGGGCGAGCAGGCGGCGACGAGCGGGACGGCCGCGAGTGCGAGGGCGAACGAACGGAACGTGGTGTCGTGCGGGGGAGTCGGCACGGTGAAACGAGCGGGGCAGGAGGGCCGGACGGGTCCCTCATTGGACGGTCCCGCCCCGCCATCCGCAACGCGGGTCGTAAGGGGGGCGCGCACGCCTCGGCGCCTCGCCTCCGCTCGGCGCACGGAAGTGTGCGGCGCGTTCCCCGTGTCCGGGACTGGGCGCGCTAGCGACCGAGGTCGCGCGCAGCCTCGAGGTCGAGCAGGACCACGGCGCGTTCCGTCAGTTGCAACAACTGGGCGACGGGCGTTGTGCCCGGCGTGTCGCCGAGGGCGGCTCGCATGGCGCCGGCCTTGGACGATCCGAGTGCGGCAACGACCACGCGGCGCGACGCGGCGACGAACGGCAGGGTGAGCGTGAGGCGAGCGGGGGGAGGCTTGGGCGCATCACGCACGGCGACCGCCAACCGGTCCGCCTCGCGCAGCGCGGGGTGGCCCGGGAAGAGCGAGCACACATGTCCGTCCTCACCGACCCCGACGATCGCCAGGTCGAGCCGGGGGGGCGACCCTAACGACGACGACAACTCTTCGTCGTATCGCCGGGCGGCGTCATCGAGCGACGGCGCGTCGCCGTGCATGCGGTGCAGGCGAACGCCGCTGACGACCAACGCACCCAGCCAGCCGGCGACCGAGGTCCCGTAGTTGGAGTCGGGGTGGGTCGGCGCGACGGCGCGTTCATCGCACCAGAAGACGTCGGTTGCTCCCCAGTCGATGTCGTCGGCGCGCAGCGCGGAGAGCAGCTGCGCGGCGACCGAGCCTCCGGGGATCGCAAGACTGACGCGTCGCCCCTCGGCCAACGCGCGCTGCGCCGCCTCCTGCACGAGATGGCGGAGTTGCTGCTGCAACGTGGCGAGCGGCGCCACGACCACCTCGCACTTCGTTGTCATTCGGCCGGCGGGCCCTCGTTCGGTTTCGCGCGCGCGTCTCTGGGATGGCATATTGCAGCCTGGGGAAGCTACCGCTCGAGCATCGGGCGGGCGACGCTTCCAACGCGGAGCAATGACCGACGTGGAGCGACGCATGGAAATCGGAATGGTCGGACTGGGGCGCATGGGGGCGAACATGGTGCGCCGACTGATGGCCGGGGGGCATCGGTGCGTCGTGCACGATCGCACCCCGGACGCCGTCGAGGCGCTGGCGCGCGAGGGAGCGACGGGGGCCACGGCCCTCGCCGACTTCGTTGCCGCGCTCTCGGCGCCCCGCGTCGTCTGGTTGATGGTGCCGGCGGGAGTGGTGGATGCGACGATCGAGGCCATTGCGCCGCTCCTCGCCCCGGGTGACACCCTCGTCGATGGTGGCAACTCCAACTTCCAGGACGATATCGCGCGTGCGGCGCGACTGCGGGAGCGGGGGCTGCACTACGTCGACTGCGGCGTGAGCGGCGGTGTGTGGGGACGTGAGCGCGGCTACTGCCTGATGATCGGTGGCGACGGGGAAGTCGTTAGGCGCCTCGATCCGATCTTCGCCACCCTCGCCCCGGGGGTCGGGGCGGCTCCGCCGACCCCGAAGCGCCCGGCAGATGAGGGGACGGCCCACGAGGGGTATCTCCATTGCGGCCCGCACGGCGCCGGCCACTTTGTGAAGATGGTGCACAATGCCATCGAGTACGGGATGATGGCCGCCTTCGCCGAAGGCTTCAATCTCCTCCAACACGCCGGGGCCGGTCGCGGGGTGCAGGAGCACGACGCCGAAACGACGCCGCTGCGGCATCCCGAGCACTATCAGTACGACTTCGACCTCGGCGAGATCGCCGAACTCTGGCGTCGAGGGAGCGTGATCACCTCCTGGCTCCTCGACCTTTCGGCGCAGGCGCTCGCCACCGACCAGTCGCTGGCGCAGTTCGCCGGGCGTGTGTCGGACTCGGGAGAGGGGCGCTGGACGCTCGCCGCGGCGAACGACCTGGCGGTCCCGGCGCATGTGCTGGCTTCCGCCCTCTTCTCCCGCTTCGCCTCGCGCGGCGAGGGCGATTTCGCCAATCGCATGCTCTCGGCGATGCGCTTCGCGTTCGGTGGCCACCTCGAGAAGGGGGCGACGTGAGCGCTCCGCGATCGGATGCGCTCGTCTTCTTTGGTGTCACCGGCGACCTCGCGTACAAGAAGATCTTCCCTGCGCTCCACGCGATGGCGCGGCGTGGGGCGCTCGACGTCCCGGTCATCGGCGTGGCGTCGTCGGACTGGACCGTGGAGCAGCTGCGCGCGCGCGCCCATGCCAGCATCACAGAGTTTGGGGGTGGGGTCGACGAACGCGCCTTTGCGATCCTGAGCGACCACCTGCGCTACGTGCGCGGCAATTATCGCGAGGGCGCGACCTACGCGGCGTTGCACGAGGCCCTTGGCGGAGCCGAGCACCCGCTGCACTACCTCGCGGTCCCGCCGTCGCTCTTCGGCGACGTCGTGGAGGGGTTGGGGGCCTCCGGGTGTGCGGGCGAGGCGCGCGTCGTGGTCGAGAAGCCGTTCGGGCGCGACCTCGCGTCGGCGCAGGCCCTGAATGCCACGCTGCACCGGCAGTTCGGCGAGTCGGCGGTCTTCCGCATCGACCACTACCTCGGAAAGGAAGCGGTGCAGAACATCCTGTACTTCCGCTTCGCCAACGCCTTCCTCGAGCCCATCTGGAATCGCCACCACGTGGAGAACATCCAGATCACGATGGCGGAGTCGTTCGGCGTCTCCGGGCGGGGGAAGTTCTATGAGGAGACCGGGGTCATTCGCGACGTGATCCAGAACCACCTGCTGCAGGTCGTTGGCTTCCTCACCATGGAGCCGCCGACGTCGGCGTACGCGGAGGCCATCCGCGACGAGCAGGCCAAGGTCCTGCGCTCGATCCCTCCGCTCGACCCGGGCCAGCTCGTCCTCGGCCAGTTCGATGGCTATCGACAGGAGGACGGCGTTGCCCCAGACTCGCGCGTCCCGACGTATGCCGCGATGCAGCTGCGCGTCGACTCGTGGCGATGGGCCGGTGTCCCGATCTTCGTGCGCGCCGGAAAGTCGCTGGCGCGTACCGCGACCGAGGTGGTCGTCGAGTTCCAGGCACCGCCGCGGGTCGTCTTCAAGGAGGCGCTCCCGGCCATGGGTAACTACGTGCGATTCCGGCTCGGTCCTCAGGTGTCGATTGCGTTGGGCGTCAGCGCGAAGAAGCCCGGGGAGGCGATGCGTGGCGAGCCCACCGAGCTGGCCCTCGTCCGCCCCAAGAGCGCCGACGAGATGGACGCGTACGAGCGACTCATCGGTGATGCGATGACGGGGGATGCGACGCTCTTTGCCCGGCAGGATGCGGTCGAGGCGGCGTGGGAGATCGTCGATCCTCTCATCAACACGCATGTCGAACCCGAGAATTACCAACCCGGCACCTGGGGGCCCGCGAGCGCCGCGCGCCTCACCGGCGCCATCGGAGGATGGAACGACCCGCAATGACCGACCGTCAACGCCGGAGCACCGCCAGATGAAAATCCTCGTCGTCGACGTGGGCGGCACGAACATCAAGGTCGCCGGGTCGTGGCGCCTCACCCCGGTCAAGATCCCATCGGGGCCGACCCTTACCGCCAGCCGCATGGTGAAGGCGGTGCAGGCGCTCACCGCCGAATGGGAGTACGACGTCATCTCCATCGGCCTCCCCGGGCCGGTCCGCGATGGGCGGTCGCTAAAGGAGCCGCACAACCTTGGTGGCGGCTGGCGGCGCATGGATTTCGGGCGTGCCTTCGGAAAGCCCGTTCGCATCGCCAACGACGCCGCCATGCAGGCGCTCGGCAGTTTCGAGGGAGGGCGTATGCTCTTCCTCGGACTCGGCACCGGGCTGGGGAGCGCCATCGTCGACGAGGGGCGACTCGAACCGCTGGAGTTGGCGCACCTCCCCTATCGTCGCAACAAGACCTACGAGGACTACCTGGGGACGCGCGGACTCAGGGCCTACGGGCGCAAGCGCTGGAGTCGCCACGTGGACGTCGTGACGGCGCTGCTTCGCGAGGCGCTGCTCTGCGACTACGTCGTCCTGGGCGGCGGCAACGTGAGCAAGCTGCGGCGGCTCCCTGCCCACACACGACGAGGTGGCAACACGCGGGCGGTGGAAGGGGGGCTCCGGCTCTGGGCGGCGGGCGACCATCCGATCGCCAAACGCCTCCCGGGGCGTTAGGCGTCGCGGGATTTCGTTAGGTTTCGCCAATGTTCGGCGGGCGAGGCCGCGTGGGGTGCCCGCCCCCCCGGCGCCCGCCGTCTCCCCGCGACCGAGCAGACTGGGGTCCGAACCATCGTAACCCGTGACTGGGCACGACCGTACGGCGTCCGGGATTAGTAGGTATCTTGTCGCCTGCGCCACCATGCGCGGCGCGGTCCGTCCCACACGGGAGAGGAGATGTCTCGGCACGATTCGGTTCGTACGCGTCTGGAAGCGGGCGAGCGGCAGCGCCTCGACGACCTGCTCACCAAGTCGAGTCGTACATTCGCGCTGACGATCCCGCTCCTCCCCGAGCCCACGCGGCTCGAGGTGACGCTCGCGTATCTCCTCTTCCGGGTCGCCGACACGCTGGAGGACGCCACCCGCTGGTCCACCCCCCGCAAGCTGGCGGAGCTCGATGCCTTTGCGGCGCTGGTGGACTCGCGCGATCCGATGCAGGCCTCCTCGCTCGCCCTGCAGTGGGGGGCCGAGCCGCCGCTCGATGAGCCCGGGTACCTGGAATTGCTGGGTGAGTTGCCCTTCGTGATGCGGGCGACGCGCACGCTCGCCCCTGATTCAT
Source organism: Gemmatimonadota bacterium (assembly GCA_016719105.1). Classification (NCBI taxonomy): domain Bacteria; kingdom Pseudomonadati; phylum Gemmatimonadota; species Gemmatimonadota bacterium. The sequence continues at coordinate 329,342 of JADKAQ010000004.1, forward strand.
GGGCCATCATCGCGCGTCATGCGGTACGGACGACGCGCGGGATGGCGACGTTCGTCTCGCGCGAGACGGACGGGCCGGTGCACCTGCGCGATCTCGCCGACCTGCGCGCGTACTGCTACACGGTGGCCGGGATCGTCGGCGAGATGCTCACGGAGCTCTTCCTCCTCGGGCGCAAGCAGCTGACGGCGATTGCCGGGGAGCTGCGCGCCGACGCCTCGGCCTTTGGCGAGGGGTTGCAGCTGGTGAACATCCTGAAAGACGCCGACGCCGATGCGGCCGAGGGGCGTCGCTTCCTCCCGAGTGGTGCCGATCGCGCCGGGATCTTCCAGCTCGCCTTCGATGGGCTGGACGCGGCGTCCCGCTACTGCGCCCGCCTCGAGGCGGCTGGCGCCGAGCGCGGACTGCTGGCGTCGACCGCGCTGCCAATCGTCCTTGCCCGCGCCACGCTCGAGCGGGTGCAACGCCTGGGCCCCGGCGCCAAGCTGGGGCGTGCGCAGGTGGCGGCACTCGTCGCGCGCCTGCAGGGGGCGATTGCCATCGGCCGGTTGGGCGAGTTCGTCACCGAGGGGCAGACGGTTCGCTCGTAGCGGGGGGCGGTGCGTCGGCGGGGTAGTCGTTAGGCACCGCCGATGCACCGGTCGATGACGAGCCTCCTGACGAGCCCTACGCCGGGCGTCCGCGCAGCGCGTCGATCGATGCCGCCAACTCGCCGGTATCTCGCACGCGGCAGAAGAGCGCGCGCCCGTCGCGGCGTCGCAGGTACAGTCCCGGGGTCCGGAGCCCGAGGGTGAGCGGCAGGCAGCGCCACAGCCGTCCCCCCAGCCAGACCTCGGCGAACGATGCCCGCCGGCACTCGAGGATGTCGGATGTGGGAAAGACCACGGAGCGGTAGCTGAGATACTTGACGCGCACCTGGTCTTCGAAGACGAGGACCTTGCGCGGGATGTGCGCCCCGATGGCGACCACCACCGCGATGCTCAGCGCCAGGAGCACGACGTACATCCCCCATTGCAGGAGTGCACCGGGCAGTGGGAAGACGACTGCCTCGAGAAACGGGCGGGCGGCGGCGGCGAGGAAACGGGCGACCACCGCCGCGGTTCCCCCAACGATTAACAGCGAAACGGCGACGAGGGGGGCGTCGATGCGAATGCGCGCGACGTAGCGCAGCCGGCGCATCTCGGCGGGGCGCAGCATCATCCGACGCAGGAGAGCGACGACCCCCCAGGCCAACAGCGCGGCCATGGCGACCAGGACCAGCGGTGACAGAGCGAGCGGTCGAAACAGGCGCACGTTGTCGCCGCCGGTGGGGAACCGCTCGCGCAGCACCGCCGCCAGCTGCGCTGGCGTGACCTGCTCGTACAGCGCGACCATGTCGGGCATCGTCCCCCCGCTCCCGGTCGCGAAGAAGAACGAGGCGGCGGCGTCGCTCATCGCGCGGGCACCGGTCGCCCCCAATCGGAATCGTTGCGCGATGGCGTCACGATCGGCCACGAAGGCGCTGTCGGCCTCCGCTCCAGCCCGGAGGCGCGTGACTTCCTCGTCGATCAAGACGCGTACGGCATCGAGGCGCGCGCCATCCGTCGCCGCGTAGAGCGTGACGACCGCCGCATCGCCCAGCATCGCCAGCTGCACGGACGGATGATACACGAGCTTGTCGGCCCCGTAGCGCAGGCGATCGTTCAGTCGCTTGTCGAGGAACTCGCGGAGGAACATGACGAGCACGCGGTCCCGAGACGACAGCGCGGCTCCGCGCAGCTGGCGCAGGTACCGCGCCTCCCGCTGCGGAGTCCAGATGGTGACGTCGCGAGGCTGTACCTGCACGACGCCGCGTGGCAGCGTCGCTGCCGGTCGCGCCGGCAGCCGGCCGAAGCGCTCGCTCACTGCGGTCCATGCTGAATCCGTCGACATCCCCCCGGCGATCACCAGCGTCATGTTCGAGGGGACATAGAAGCGCTGCATGAAGTCCCGCACGTCGTCGGGCGTCGTGCGATTGAGGCTGCGGTACGGATAGAAGTCGCGATCGGCCACCGTCTCCAGCCCGAAATCGCGCATCCAGCTGCTGGCTCTGCGCAGGGATGGCGGATCGAGATAGAGGGCACGAATCCAGTCCACCGCGCGTCGCGGCGTGGCACCCATCTCGAGCAGGATCGGCGGTCGTTGCTGGTCGAGCAGCGCCTGGGAGATGGGACGTTCCTCGACGAGGCGGGCCATCCAGGCGATGGCCGCCGGGGCGTGCTGTGCAGGGATCGTGACCCGGAAGAGCGTGCGGTCGGCCGAGGTGTTGGCGGAGATCTTGCCGCCCAGCGACTCGACCTGCTGGTTGAGCGCCCGTTCGGAAAGCCCGGGGCGGTCGCCAAAGACGAGGTGCTCCGCAAAGTGCGCGAGTTCCTCACGGCCGGCCGGATCGAGCGAGGAGCCCCCGCCGACGATGAGGGTCACGTCGACGCTCGGCTCGTCCACGAAGCGCTTGAGCCAGACCTTGAGCCCGTTGGGGAGGGTCCTCGTCTCGATGCCGGCGAAGGCGTCCCCGCCCTGCGCGTCGAGGGGGGCGCAGGGGAGGGCGACTCCCAGGAGCAGGGAGGCAGACCAGCGGATGGCACGTCGCCACTGCGCCGCAGGCGGACGGAGGGTGTGGAACATCCGCGCGATGCGGCCCATCGGTCCCTCCGGCCCGGGCGTGCCGTTGGGGCGCCGGGGGCGGAGGGCGTGGTGTCGCGGAGGGGGCGGGAGGTGAATCGGCGGGGTGCGCACGTCGGCGAAGCTCGCCCGTCCGGCATCGCAGGTCAAGGTGAGCGTGGTGATCTCGTTAGGTGGCCGTCGATCCCCTCTCGTGCCGTCCGGCCCACCGGGTCCGGCGGCGGGACGGGCGATGCCGGCGAGCGCGCGAGGTGTGCGGGTGAGGCGTGCGGGTGAGGCGGACGGGAGAGGCACGCGGGCGAGGCCCGTGGGATCAGGTCCTGGTGGCGAGACTGGTGCGCGAGGCGTGTGTGCAGCTGACGGCGGCAAAACGGGGTGCGCGGGTGATGCGCATCACATTGCGCGGCTCGCAGCGGCGAGTTGGGGAACGACACCTCGCAGGCGCGCGCTGCGGTGAGTATCGTTGGCGCAGCCGTCGCCCCGACGCGACGCGTCGGAGACCACCCGTCAGAGGATCACCACATGGATCGGCGCACCGACCCCGAAACGTCACCCGAGATGTTGCATGGAGTTGGTCCTTCCGGGATGCCGTGGCTGCGCCGGGCGCCGGCGTGGCCGGGCGTATCGGTGCCGAGGTGAACGTGTCGCGACATCCGGCGTCGTATCGGGACCCGAGCGGGCACGTGTACATGCAGGACGGACGGGTCTTTCGCACCGTGCTCCCCGCGGGAGTGGCCGACTACGAGTTCGTGCGCGACAGCGGGCTGGCCCGGCGCCTCACCGAGCGCGGCTGGCTGATCGCGGCGACCGAGGTTCCCCGCGATACCGTCCCTGTGGATGGCACGCCGCACGCCTACGTGCTCGAGCACCCGCGTCTCGCGGTCCAGTCGTATCCGTATGAGTGGTCGTTTCCGGCGCTCAAGGATGCCGCGTTGCTGCAGCTGGACATCCAGCTCGAGGCGCTGGCGGCCGGCGTGATGTTGAGCGATGCATCGGCCTACAACGTCATGTTCGATGGTCCCACGCCGGTCTTCATCGACTATCTCTCGTTCCGGCGCTACCGCGAGGGCGAATTCTGGGCGGGGCACCGCCAGTTCTGCGAGCAGTACCTCAATCCGTTGCTCCTGACGGCGTATGCCGGCGTCCCCTTCCAGCCCTGGTACCGCGGCGCCATGGAGGGGATTCCGCCGGCCCTGCTGGCCAACGTCCTCCCTGTCAGGCGCAAATGGTCGTGGCGCGTGATGACGCACGTGATCCTGCAGGCCTCGATGGAGCGGCCCAATGCCAACGACAAGGCGGCCGCGGCGTCGAAGCTGCAGCTCCCGCTGGCGAGCCTGCGAAGCATGCTCGGCTCCCTGCGCAGCTGGATCGCCGAACTCCAGCCGTCACCCAACCGCCCGAGCATCTGGTCGGGCTATGCCTCGGACAACTCGTACACCACGCCGGAGGCGACGCTCAAGCGCGCGTTCGTGGAGCGCTTTGCAGCGGCGGAGCGCCCCAAGGTCCTGCTCGATATTGGGTGCAACACCGGCGACTACAGCGCGGTGGCGCTGCGGGCGGGTGCAGGCGCCGCGGTGGGGTGGGAGTCCGACGCCGGCGCGCTCGACGCTGCCTACCTGCGGGCCCGCAAGGACGGGCTTCGCTTCCTCCCGCTCTGGGGCGACGCGGTCAACCCCAGCCCGGGACAGGGGTGGGCCGGGAGCGAGCGCCAGAGCCTTCCCGCGCGCATGGAGGTGGACGCGGTGCTGGGATTGGCGCTCATCCACCACATGGCCATCGCCCGGAACGTTCCGCTTCCCGCTGTCCTGCACTGGTTGATCGATCGCGCGCCTGCGGGCATCATCGAGTTTGTGCCGAAGTCCGATCCGATGGTGCAGCAGCTGCTGCGGCTGCGCGCCGACATCTTCGACGACTACGCCGAAGAACGGTTCCTGCACGTCCTGCAAGAGCGCGGCGAGATCGTGGAGAGCTGCCGACTGCCTACCTCCGGTCGCCTGTTGGCCTGGTACCGCCGTCACTAGGCCGTCATCAGACAGGCCTCGGGCTGGAAAAGGGCCGTCGCCACGCTTCGGTCGCTCGTCCGCTGCTCGTCGGCGTCAGGTCGTGCGGTGGGGCGGACTCATCGGCAGCCGGGGGCGCCAGAATCCGGCGCCCGTGGCTCGCCGAGTCCGGCGGTCGCCAGCACCGCGTTCGTCTGGCAGGTGCAACATGGTCTGCACCTGACGGTGCGGGCGAGGCGCGCAGCTGACGGCCCCATCCGCTGGGCTCACGCACGGGATGGCGTGGCCGAACGACGAGCTGAGCCGTGCGCTGCGCGACAAGTGCCGCTGTGCAGGAGTGGTACTGGTCGAGGTCGCTACGTGTATGTGATCTGCGTGCTGGCACAACGGCCCCAGTGGTGACATGTTCCCGGTCCGCGTCGTGACGTGTTCGTGACCATGGTGTGGCACAACAGGGGTGGCGAGATGTATCTGGACCAGAACTCGGGTAGCATCCTCGTGCAGGCGATCGTTGGCGGCGCCGTCGGGATTGGCGCGATCGTGAAGCTGTATTGGTTCAAGCTGCGCACGTTTGGGCGTCGCGCGGAGGACTCGTCGCGCCAGGATTGAACGGCGTGCGACGAGCGACCGATGTAGCCCGGCCTCCTGAGCGCCGGCGCGGTGCCAAGCGCTTGCGGCTGACGGGCCGCATGTGCCGGCCACGGCACGGCCTCGCACCGGAGTGAGCGCGGGCCCGGCCGCACGAGTCGCCGCTACTGGGATGGCGGCGTCGGCACTCGCGCTGGTTGTTCCGTTCTGGAACTACCTGCACTTTCATCGATACAGCCCGATAGGGTCGGATGCGCTGGCCGTCGCTGGTGCGTTGGCGCTCGCTGGCGCACTGATTGGCGCGGTGGTCGTGCGGACGCACGCCGCCGTCGCCCGTGCCCTTCTCACGGCGAGCCTGCTCTTCGTCAGCGCCGACCTGTTCGCCGACATCGGTGGGTACCATCTGGTCGTGTTTGGCGTCCTCCTGGTCGCGACGTGGCTGTTGCGCGTGCACGTGCACGGAATCGTCCTGACGGTCCTGCTCGCCGTGTTGCTCACCACCGTTGTCGCTGGCGGACGCGAGGCCCCGGCGGTGCAGCCGGCTACGGGCCAGCCGCGCCGCGGCCCACGGCCGCCGCTGTTGCACCTGATCGCCGACGAACACATCGGCGTCGAGGGAATCCCGACCAACATCCCCGGTGGTGTCGAGGCCAAGGCGGCGTTGATCGCCTTCTATGTGGAGCACGGCTTCCGACTCTTCACGCGTGCCTACTCGCCGTATCACCTGACGGCGGATGCGATTCCGAATGCGCTCAACTTCGCGCAGCGCGATACCGGAGGGGTGTGGTTAGGCCCCGGCACGGTCCACTTCCCCGCGCCGCTTGCTGAGAACGCCTATTTCGATCGCTTGTCGGCCGTTGGCTTCGATGTGCGGTCGTACCAGCCGGGCTTCATCGACTACTGCGGCACTAAGGGGGCGGCGCCGGTCGCCTGCTTCATGGTCCCGGCGAACTCGGTGGGGAACCTCCCGGCGCTGTCGCTGGCGTGGCCGGTGCGAACGCGCCTGCTCGTGCAACACTGGCTGGCGAACAATTCGTCGCTCTACGCCCTCGCCAATGCGTTCTACGACGAACGACTGCGTCCCGCGCTCATCGCGCGCCACCTGCCGGCGCCGGACTGGGCCCGCACGACGTATCCCCTGGGCCCGGCCGGAGCGCTGCGGATCCTGCAGACAATCGCGCGCGACATCGACACGCTCCCCGACGTGCGCGGGACGGCGTTCTTTGGACACGTGCTCCTGCCACACGCGCCCTACATGCTGGATGCCGACTGCCTCGTCACGCCGATGCTCTTCGACCAGCCGTCGCAACGCGAGCTCCGGCAGCTGCAGGTCTCGGCGCAGCGCCGTGCGCTGTACCAGCGCTACTGGCCGCAGCTGCGATGCCTCACCGCGCGCGTGGGGGCGCTCGTCGGACAGCTCGAGGCTCGGGGCGCGCGCGATGCGGTGGTCATCGTGCATGGTGACCACGGTGCACGCATCGGTGCACCGATCCCTCCGGTCGGGCAGGCCTTCACGCGCGAGGACTTCGATGACTTCTACTCGACGCTGTTCGCCGTGCGCGCCCCTGGAATCGTGCCGGGACTCGATAGCAGCGTCGTGTCGATCGGCGAGCTCCTCGCGGGGCTGGCCGCGAGCGAGTTCTCCCAAGTGAAGGTCGAGTCCGATCCCGCTCCGTTCGTCTTTCGCACGGGCGATGAAGACTCCCCTCGCCGAGTCCGTGCCCCCATCCCGCCGCGGTGATGGGAGAGGTGGTGTGACGTGCATCGCATCTCACGTGTTGTCGGTGCCGTGTGGTCGGGCGGAGGTTGGGGCACTTTCGCCTCCCCCCTTGCGCGACTCGGCCATTCGCCAAAGATTGGCTGCACCATGCTGCACGCGCCCAAGACCCCGCTCTTTACCTTTACGTGGTATTTCGGCTTCCGGGAAACCGGGGGGCGGAGATCACGCGCGTGACCAGGCGGTAACGGTCCGACACCAGCGTCGATTCTGCGGCCCCCGAAAGCTCGGGGGCCTTTTTCTTGTTCGTGATCCACACGGTCGTCCTTCGTCGAGGAATCCATGTCCGACACACCGCTTGTCGCCCGGTCGCACCAGCGCGATCACGCGTCCACCGAGGTCCCGGTCGGGCTCGTTCACCCAGACGCCCGAGACGTGACGATCGGCGGCGGCGCCTTTGTCGTGGCGGCGGGACCATGCTCGGTGGAGGACGGACCGATGATCCTCGAATCGGCGCGTGCGGTGGCTGCGAGCGGGGCCCGCCTGCTGCGCGGTGGCGCGTTCAAGCCGCGCACGTCACCGTATGCCTTTCAGGGGCTGGGGACCGAGGGACTCGAGCTGCTTGCGACGGCGCGCGCCGCGACCGGGCTCCCCGTGGTGACCGAGGTGCTCGACGTGCGACAGGTCGAACTGGTCGCGCGCTACGCCGACGTCCTGCAGATTGGTGCACGGAACATGTACAACACACCACTCCTTGCGGCTGTCGGAGAACTCGGGCTTCCGGTGCTGCTCAAGCGCTCCTTCGCCGCCACGATTCGCGAGCTCATCTCGGCGGCCGAGTACATCGCGGTGCGCGGCCACACGCGCATCATCCTGTGCGAGCGCGGGATTCGCACCTTCGAGTCGTCGACGCGCAGCACGCTCGACGTGGCGGCGATCCCGGTGCTCAAGCGGGAGACACACCTCCCGGTGCTCGTCGATCCGAGTCATGCCGCTGGGCGCGCCGATCTCGTTGCGCCGCTGGCCTGCGCGGCGCTCGCGGCCGGGGCCGATGGGTTGATCGTCGAGGTGCACCCAAACCCTGCGAGCGCGCGGTCCGACGCCGACCAGTCGCTGTCCTTCGCGCAATTCGACGCGATGATGCAGCAGCTGGCGACGATCGCAACGGCGCTGCAGCGTCCGATCGTGCCATTGCACGACGAGGCACGCGTCCTTCCGATCGGTGCGCCCCCCCGGCGCACGCGCGCGATTCGCGCGGGGAGCCTCGGATGACGGCGGCGCGATGGCGAGCGGACGCGGACGACCTCAAGGAACGGCTTCGTCCCACGGGCGGAGAGCAAGCGGTGGTCGCCTTTCAGGGAGAGCGGGGGGCGTACGGACACCTGGCGATCGATCAACTCTGGGGTGGGCGTGCCTGGGTGCTGCCGTGCTGGAGCTTTGGCGACGTCATCGCGGCGGTGGAGCGGGGGAGCGCTGGCTATGCCGTCCTCCCCGTGCATAACGAGATCATCGGGGCGATCCCCGGCGTACGCGAGGCGATCGAGGAGGCCGGGCTGGAGCAGGTCGGCGAGGTGCGGCAGGCTGTCCGGCATTGCCTGCTCGGGAGTCCCGGGAGCACGCTCGTCGACATTTCCGCCGTCTACTCCCACCCGGCCGCACTCGCCCAGTGCCGCGCCTTTCTCTCCCGCCACCCGGCGATGGTCCCGCGCGAGGCGTACGACACGGCGGGGGCCGCTCGCGACGTGGCGGCGCGCGGCCGGCGTCACGAGGCCGCGATCGCCTCGGAAGGGTGCGCCGAGCGATACGGGTTGCAGCTGCTGGCCCGCGACGTCGGCGACCGCGACGACAACGCGACGACCTTCGCGATCCTGCGGCGCGGGAGCTAGCATGCCGATCCGCGCCATCAAGGGGGCGACAACGGTCTCGGTCGACTCGGCGCGCGAGATCTGCGTCGCCACCGCCGAACTGCTGCACGCCATGCTGTCGGAGAACGCGCTCCGTGTCGAGCACGTCGTGAGCCTGATGCTGACGGCGACGCCGGATCTTCGCAGCGAGTTTCCTGCCCGTGGTGCGCGCGATGCGGGGTGGGGTGAGGTGCCGATGCTCTGTGCCCAGGAGATCGACGTCCCTGGGGCACTGCCGCGCTGCATCCGGGTGCTGGCACACGTGGAGCTGACGGCGGGACATTCGGTACGTCACGTGTACCTACGCGACGCGCGCGGGCTCCGCCCCGACCTGTCGGCGTCCAGCGGGTGAAGGGAGCCCCGGATGTTCTGCCTCCCGCGGGGGTCGGTCAGCGCATGCGTTGCACGCGCTGGGCGATTTCGGCTCCCACCTCGGCGGTGCTGTGGGCACGCAGGCCGGGGAGGGTGATGTCCGGGGTACGCCAGCCATCCTCGAGCGCGGAGTCGACGGCCTGTTCTACCGCCAGGGCCTCGTCGTGAAGTTCCAGCGAGGTGCGGAGCATCATGGCGACGCTCAGGATCGTCCCGACCGGGTTGGCCTTCCCCTGGCCGGCGATGTCGGGGGCCGAGCCGTGAATGGGCTCGTACAGCCCGACGCGTCGCCGCCCTCCCGTGCGTGGATGGCCTAACGACGCACTGGGCAGGAGCCCGATCGATCCGGCGATCACCGCGGCCTCGTCGGTGAGGATGTCGCCGAAGAGGTTCTCGGTGACGATCACGTCGAAGCGCGTCGGGTTCATCATGAGGTGCATGGCGCAGGCATCGACGAGCATGACGTCGTACGTGACATCGGGGAACTCGTCGCGCATCACACCCTCCGCGACGGAACGCCAGAGTCGGGACGTCTCCAGCACGTTTGCCTTGTCGACCGACGTGACCTTGTGCCGCCGGGTGCGCGCGAGCTCGCCGGCCGTGCGCACCACGCGTTCGACTTCTGCGGCGGTGTAGGTGCAGTCGTCGCTGGCCACCTCGCCCCCATCCTTCCCGGTGAACCGCCGCTTCTTTCCGAAGTACAGTCCGCCGGTCAGTTCGCGCACGACCACGAGGTCGACGCCCGCGAGCCGCTCCGGGCGCAACGGCGAGAAGTCGCGTGCAACGCCAGAGACGCGCACCGGGCGGATGTTCGCATAGGTCCCCATGATCCGCCGCAACGCCAGAAGCCCGCGCTCCGGGCGCTCGGCGAGCGAGGGGTCGTCCCATTTCGGGCCGCCGACGGCGCCTAACAGCACCGCGTGGGCGCGGTGCGTGAGGTTGGCCGTGGCGACGGGGAGCGAATGCCCCGTGGTCTCGATCGCGGCGCCGCCGATGAGTCCGTACTCGATGTCGAACCGGTGTCCGAATCGGTCGCCGACCGCGGCGAGGACGCGAAGTGCCTCGTCGATGACCTCGGGACCGACCCCGTCACCGGGGAGCGTGGCAATGTGGGCGTGCACGACGGAGGGGTGAGGACTGGTTAGGCGATCGTGGAAATGGCGGCCGGATGCGACTGTTCGTACCGAGCGATCTCGTCGTCGGCGCCGAGCAGGAAGCCCAGCTGGTCGATCCCTTCCAGCAGGCAATGGCGGGCGAACGGGGCCAGGGCGAAGCCCCACGCGTCTTGGCCGACGAGCAGTCGCTGCGACGCGACGTCCACGACTGCAACGACGTCGGGGTGCAGGGCAAGGTGTTCGACGATTGCGGCGTGCGCTTCCCGGTCGAGTTGCACCGGGACGATCCCGTTCTTGAGCGCGTTGTTGCGAAAAATGTCGGCGAACGATGGGGCGACAACGGCCTGGAAGCCGAAATCGGCGAGCGCCCATGGGGCGTGCTCTCGTGAGGAGCCGCAGCCAAAGTTGCGCCCGCCCACGAGGATGCGACGCTCGCTCGCCCCGGGGGCGTTGAGGATGAAGTCGCTCCGTGGCGTTCCGTCGGCGGTGTAGCGCCAGTCGGCGAAGAGGTGCGTCCCGAGTCCACGTCGTTCAGTCGTCTTGAGGAAGCGGGCGGGGATGATCTGGTCGGTGTCGATGTCGTCGGTGGCCAGGAGGACCGCGCGACTCTCGATACGAGTGAGTGGGGGCATCGTCAGGCGAGGGATCGGACGTCGGCGACGGCACCGCGGATGGCGCTGGCGGCGGCGGTGAGCGGCGAGGCAAGCAGGGTTCGCCCTCCCTTGCCCTGTCGCCCCTCGAAGTTGCGATTGCTGGTGCTCACGGCATACTGGCCAGGTGCAATCTGGTCGCCGTTCATGGCGATGCACATCGAGCAGCCGCTCTCGCGCCACTCGGCCCCCGCGTCGCGGAAGACGTGGTGCAACCCCTCCGCCTCGGCCTGCCACTTGATGGCCTGCGAACCGGGGACGACCAGCATGCGCACGTGCGGGGCGATGCGGCGCCCGGCAAGGACCCCGGCGGCAGCCCGCAGGTCGCCCAGGCGCGAGTTGGTGCAGCTGCCGATGAAGACCACGTCGATGCGCTGGCCGGCGATCGGCTGTCCGGGCTCGAGCCCCATGTAGCGCAGCGACTGTTGCAGCTGCGCACGATCGGTGGGATCGGTGACGGCCGCGAGTTCGGGGACATGTCCAGTGACCGGGATCGTCATCCCCGGGTTGGTCCCGTACGAGACCATGGGCGTGAGGGACTCGGCGTCGAGGACAATCGTGCGGTCGTAGGACGCGCCCTCGTCGGAGCGATACGACGTCCAGCGTTCCACCGCTGCTTGCCAAGCGGCGCCGGTGGGGGAATGCGGGCGGCCGGCGAGCCACGAGAAGGTGGTCTCGTCAGGCGCCACGAGACCGGCGCGCGCCCCGGCCTCGATCGACATGTTGCAGACCGTCATGCGCCCCTCCATGTCGAGGGCGCGGATGGTCGATCCGGTGTACTCGATGACGTGTCCCGCGCCGCCAGCCACGCCAATGCGGGCAATAACGGCGAGGATGATGTCCTTGGCGGTCACGCCGGGGCCGAGTCGCCCGTCGACGCGGACCTCCATCGTCCGGGGGCGCGACTGGAGGAGACACTGCGTGGCCAGGACGTCGGCGACTTCGGACGTCCCGATGCCGAAGGCCAGCGCCCCAAAGGCGCCGTGCGTGCTCGTGTGCGAGTCGCCACAGACGATCGTCATCCCCGGCTGCGTGAGTCCCTGCTCGGGGCCGATGACGTGCACGATGCCGCGCGCCGGGTGGTCGAGGTCGAAGAGTGGGATGCCGTAGTCCCGGCAGTTGCGCTGCAGGGTGTCGAGCTGCGCGGCCGCCTGCGGATCGGCGACGGTGAGCGTCCGCGTCCCCGCAGAGAGGGCGGTCGGCGTGGAGTGGTCCATCGTGGCGATGGTCCGTCCCGGGCGGCGTACCCGGAGCCCGCGCGACCGCAGCTCGCTGAAGGCCTGCGCCGAGGTCACCTCGTGGACGAGGTGGAGGTCGACGTAAAGGACCGCGGGGGTGTCCGGCGTCTCCGGCCGGACCAGGTGCGCGTCCCAGATCTTCTCCAGCATCGTGCGCGGGGGGCGCCCCGCGGCATTGCTGCTGACGGAGACGGGCGATGCCGGCGTCGTGGCGCCGCGGCTCATGTGGGGCTCGCGGCGGACAGCGCTGCCACCCCCTGCGCCGAGGTGTGGAGCGCGCTGCTATCGCCCCCGCGGCCCCGCAGGAGCGAGTTGAGGGCACTCACGTAGGCCTCGGCCGTAGCCACGAGGATGTCGGTGTGGACCGCGAAGCCGGTGAAGCGCACCCCGCGCGGCGCGTCGTCCTGCGGATGTTCGTGGGTGATCGTCTCGTGGGTCGGGCGCAGTCGCACCGTCACGCCACCGATTGCGTTGATTCCTTCCGTGATCGCATCGACCGAGAACTCGACCAGCTCGGCCACGTCACCCACGACCTGGTTGATGGCGGCACAGACCGCGTCGACCGGGCCGTCGCCCTGTGCCGCGGCGACGAGCGGGACGCCATCGGGGCCGCTCAGCCGTACCGTCGCCGTCGGAATGGCGTGCGTGCCTGACGAGACCTGCACCAGCTCCAACCGATAGATCGAGAGCGGGCGCATCGTCTCGCCGGCCACGATCGCCTCGATGTCGCGGTCGTCGACGATCTTCTTCTTGTCGGCGACGTCCTTGAAGCGATTGAAGACGTTCGTGAACTCGTCTTCCGTCAGGAAGTGGCCGTTGCCCTCGAGGTGCCTGCGGAGCGCGTGACGCCCGGAGTGCTTGCCGAGCACCAGGCGACATCCCTCGAGCCCGACAAGGTCGGCGCTCATGATCTCATACGTGAGGCGGTTCTTGAGGATCCCGTCCTGGTGGATCCCGGCCTCGTGTGCGAAGGCATTCGCGCCGACGATCGCCTTGTTGGGTGGCGTGCGGACACCGGTACACTGCGACACGAGCCGCGACGCGCGCCCGATCTCGTGCGTGGACACGCGACTCTCCACGCCGAAGAAGGCGCGGCGTGTGTGCAACGCCATCACGATCTCCTCGAGCGCCGCGTTGCCCGCGCGCTCGCCGATCCCGTTGATGGTGCATTCGACCTGGCGCGCCCCCGCGCGTACGCCGGCGAGCGAGTTGGCGACGGCGAGTCCCAGGTCGTCGTGGCAGTGTGTGGAGATGGTGACGCGGGCGGCCCCGGGCACCCTCGCGCGGATGTTCCCGATGATCGCGGAGTATTCCTCGGGGGTGATGTAGCCGACGGTATCAGGAATGTTCAGCGTGGTCGCCCCCGCTTCGATCGCGGCGGCCAGGACCTCATGCAGGAAGACTGGGTCTGAGCGACAGGCGTCCTCGGGGGAGAACTCGACGTCGTCACAGCGCGCCCTGGCGACGGCGACCATCGCGTACGCCGTCTCCACCACCTGCGCGCGCGTCATGCGCAGCTTGTACTCCAGGTGGATATCGGAGGTGGCGATGAAGGTGTGGATGCGTCGGTGGGCCGCGGGGGCGATGGCGCTGGCGCACCGGTCGATGTCGGCCTCATTGGCGCGGGCGAGCCCGCAGATCATCGGGGCGCGCTCTCCCTGGCCGATCTCCCCGGCGATCGCATTGACCGCATCCCAGTCGCCGCGCGAGGCGGCCGGGAAGCCGGCCTCGATGATGTCGACCCCCATGCGCTGCAGCTGGCGGGCAATCTGCAGCTTCTCCTCCCGCGTCATCGTGCACCCGGGGGCCTGCTCGCCGTCGCGCAGCGTCGTGTCGAAGATTCGTACGTACTCCCCCGCGGCCGGCGCCGCGGGGGAGGAAATCGCTCCCTCGCGCTCGATGCTCATGCGCCCCCCTGGCCAGGTCGTACCTCCTTGGGCTGCAGGAAGGGCATCATGCGCCGAAGGTCGCGCCCCACCTGCTCGATCGGATGGTCGATGTCCTTCTTTCGCGCGCAGTCGAAGTTGGTGCGTCCGGTCTCGTTCTCGGCGATCCAGTTCCGCGCGAACGTGCCGTCCTGGATGTTGGTGAGCAGCGTTCGCATGGTCGCGCGCGTCTCGTCGGTGATGATCTGCGGCCCCGCGACGTAGTCACCGTATTCCGCCGTGTCGCTGACGGAGTGGCGCATGTAGTTGAGGCCCCCCTGGTACATCAGGTCGACGATGAGCTTGAGCTCGTGCAGGCACTCGAAGTACGCGAGCTCGGGCTTGTAGCCCGCTTCGGTCAGCGTCTCGAACCCCGCCTTGACCAGCGCCGAGACACCGCCGCAGAGCACGGCCTGCTCGCCGAAGAGGTCAGTCTCCGTCTCTTCGCGGAACGTCGTCTCGAGGACGCCGGCGCGCGTGCACCCGATCCCGCGCGCGTAGGCGAGGGCGTCGGCCTTGGCGTGGCCGGTGGCGTCCTGGTGCACCGCGAAGAGCGCCGGGACTCCTGCTCCCGATTGGTAGAGCTCGCGCACGCGATGTCCCGGAGACTTGGGGGCCACCATGCTCACATCGACATCGGCCGGTGGTTGGATCGCACCGAAGTGGATGTTGAAGCCGTGGGCGAACATGAGCGTCTTGCCTGCGGTCAGGTGGGGCGCGATATGCTCGGCGTAGATCGCCTTCTGCAGGTGATCAGGGACGAGGACCATGATCACGTCCGCTTCCCGGGCCGCGTCGGCGATGCTGGTGACCCGCAGCCCCGCCGCTTCGGCCTTGGCGCGACTGGCCGACGACGCCGGGAGCCCCACGCGCACGTCGAGCCCGGAGTCGCGGAGGTTGAGGGCGTGGGCGTGCCCCTGCGAGCCGAAGCCGATGATGGCGATGCGGCGCGACGAGAGCTGGTCGAGGGAGGCGTCGGCGTCGTAGTAGAGTCGGGTCATGTTGGCGAAGACAGGAAGGTGCGAGCGAAGCGAGCACCCCAGCGAACGCTGGGATCCAGTGCGGTAAGGAAAGCCAAGTTCAGCATCGAGCAGTCCGACCAAGGGTTCGCGAGGGCACAGCCTACGTCTTTCACCCGCGCATTCCCACGTTCTTCGTCCGATCTACGCCGCTTCCTCGTCGGCGAAGCCGTCGGCCTGCGCCTGGAAGGAGTCCGCGGCCGTCGAGGCTGACGCGGCGCTGGCGTTAGGCGAGGGGCGGGCGCCGCGCGCGGGGGTGGTCATCGACATGGCGATGCGGCCCGAGCGGGTGATCTCCTCGATCCCGAAGCGCTGCACGCGCTCGAGGAAGGCGCTGATCGTGGCGGGGGCGTCCATGATGGCCAGGACCATCGCCGACGGCGAGGCATCGACGACGCGGGCGTCGAACTCGCGGGCGAGGCCGAGGATCTCGGCCAGGCGGCTCCCCGGCGGCCCGACACGCACGAGGCACATCTCCTGGGCGACGGCGCGGTCGAACGTGACGTCCTGCACCGAGACGATGTCCACCAGGCGTTGCAGCTGCTGGACGACCTGTGTGACGTCGTCGCGGTTGACCACGACGGTCATGCGCGAGAGCCCCGGGACCTCGGTGGAGGCGACGGCCAGCGAGTCGATGTTGAAGCCGCGGCGGCGGAAGAGGGAGACGGCGCGGTTGAGGACTCCGGGGCGGTCCTGCATGACGGCGATCAACGTGTGCTGCACGGGAAACTCCTGGTGGGAAGACGAGAAGACGAGAAGACGGGAAGACGAGAAGACGGGAAGACGAGAAGACGAGAAGACGAGTGACCGCACCTAGGCGGCGGGTTGGTCGGTGATCATCTCACCGATGGACTTGCCTTGCGGGACCATCGGGAAGACGTTGACCTCGCGTTCGACGCGGAAGTCGATGACGACCACGTCCGGCGTGGCGTAGGCGGCGTCGATCGCGTCGTCGACCTGGCCGGCGTGCGTGACGGTGAGCCCCATCGCGCCGTAGGCCTCGGCGAGTTTGGCGAAGTCGGGGCCGGAGAGCGGGGTGCCGGAGTAGCGGCGCTGCTCGAACAGCTCCTGCCACTGGCGCACCATCCCGAGGTAGCCGTTGTTGACCACGGCGATCTTGATGTTGGTGATCCCTTCCTGCCGAATGGTGGCGATCTCCTGGTTGGTCATCTGGAAGCCGCCGTCGCCGACCACCACCCAGATCGTCTCGTCGGGGGCGGCGATCGCCGCGCCTAACGCGGCGGGCACGGCGAAGCCCATCGTGCCGGCGCCGCCGGAGGTGATGAGCGTGCGCGGGCGGCGCCAGTCGAGGAGCTGCGCGGTCCACATCTGGTGCTGGCCGACGTCGGTCACCACGCGGTAGGGGCCGCGCGCGTGCAGCGCCGCATTCAGGCCGTCAAAGACGTCGTGCGGCATCAGCGCGCTCGTATCCGGCCGGCGCATGTACGCCTGACGCGGCTGGTGCGTGGCCTGCATCTCGCGAATGTGGGCCACCCAGGCGTCGTGCCGGCGTTCGGGGATGAGGCGCGTCATCGCCTCCAGCACGCGCCGCGCATCGCCGACGATGCCGACCGTCACCGGGATGAGCTTCCCGATCTCGGATGGGTCGATGTCGATGTGGATGACGCGCGCGCGCGGTGCGAAGGTCGAGGCCTTCCCGGTCACGCGGTCGTCGAAGCGTCCGCCCACGTTCACCAGCACGTCGCACTCCTGGATCGCGCGGTTCGCGTGCACCCAGCCGTGCATCCCCGGCATCCCTAACGCGAGCGGGTGATCCTCGGGGAAGGCGCCCAGCCCGTGCAGCGTGGTCACCACCGGTGTCCCGGTACGCTCGGCCAGCGCCAGGAGCGCTCCGTGGGCGCCCGACATGATCACGCCGTTGCCGGCCATGATCAGCGGGCGCTGGGCGTTGGTCAGGAGGCGCGCGGCCTGCGCGATGCTGCGCGATTCCCCGTCGGCGCGCGGCGCGTAGCCTGGGAGCTCCATCTCCGGTTCCCAGTCGGGAATGACGCGCGCCTGCTGCGCATCCTTGGTCACGTCGATCACGACCGGCCCCCGTCGCCCGCTGGAGGCCAGGTAGAAGGCCTCGCGAAAGACACGCGGGAGCTCGGCGGCGTCGGTGACGAGGTACGAGTGCTTGGTGATCGGGATCGTGATCCCGGTGAAGTCGGTTTCCTGGAAGGCGTCGGTGCCTAACAAGTGGCTCCCCACCTGGCCGGTGAGGATCACCATCGGCGTGGAGTCCATGAAGGCGTCGGCGATCGGGGTCACCAGGTTGGTGGCCCCGGGGCCCGAGGTGGCGACGCAGACGCCGACGCGCCCGCTGGCCCGGGCGTAGCCTTCGGCGGCGTGTCCGGCTCCCTGCTCGTGGCGGCAGAGCACGTGGCGCAGCCGGTCCCGGTACTCCCACATGGCGTGGTAGAACGGCATGATGGCGCCACCCGGGATCCCGAACATGACCTCGACCCCTTCGCGGACGAGCGCCTCGCACATGATCTGGGCCCCGGTGCGTGACGCGGGGTCGTGCGGCGAGTGTTGGGTCATGCGAGGATCGCTCCGGTGCTGGCGTTGGTGACGAGCCGGGTATAACGGGAGAGCCACCCGCGCTCGAATCGCGGCTGGCGTGGCGTGAAGCGCTCGCGGCGGCGCGCGAGTTCGGCATCGGTGACCTCGGTGGCCAGGCAGCGCCCCTGTAGGTCGATGCGGACGACGTCGCCATCCTTGAGCAGGCCGATCACGCCGCCCTCGGCCGCTTCGGGGGAGACGTGGCCGATGCACAGCCCGCGCGTGCCGCCGCTGAAGCGCCCGTCGGTGATGAGCGCGACCGAGGCGCCTAACGGCATCCCCTTGAGCATCGAGGTGAGGGCCAGCATCTCGCGCATCCCGGGCCCGCCGCGCGGCCCCTCGTTGCGCACCACGACCACGTCGCCCGGCCGGATGGCCCCGTCCACGAGCCCCTGCGTGGCCGCTTCCTCGGACTCGAAGATTCGTGCGGGCCCGCGGAAGGTCATCTCGTGCTGGTCCACCGCCCCGACCTTGATCACCGCACCCTGCTGGGCGAGGTTGCCGAAGAGGACGCACAGCGCCCCGCGTGCCGAATGCGGGCGATCGATGGGGCGGATGCAGTCGGGATTGGTGTTCTGGACGTCCGCCAGCTGCGCGCCGAGCGTCTGGCCGCTGACGGTGTGCGCCTCGAGGTGCAGGAGGCCCGGGCTCTGCGCGAGTTCGTGCAGGATGGCCGGGACGCCGCCCGCCAGCTGCACATCCTCCACGTGCCACTGCCGGTCCCCGTCCCAGGCCGGCGAGACCCTGGTGAGGTGCGGGACGCGCTCGGCCACCTCGTTGAGGCGCTTGAGCGGGTAGTCGACACCCGCCTCGTGGGCGAGCGCGAGGATGTGCAGCACCGTGTTGGTCGATCCACCCATCGCCACGTCGAGCGCCACCGCGTTGTCGATCGCCTGGGCCGTGACGATGTCGCGGAAGGTGACGCCGTCGTGCACCAGCTGCATGAGCGCCTGGGCGGCGCGGATCACCAGGTCGCGACGGGCGGGGTCGACGGCGAGGATCGTCCCGTTGCCGGGGAGGGCGATCCCCAACGCCTCGCACAGGCAGTTCATGGAGTTGGCGGTGAACATGCCGCTGCAGCTGCCGCAGGTGGGACAGCCGTTCGCCTCGAGGTCGGCGAGGCGTGCGTCGTCAATGACCCCGGCGGCGCGCTGCCCCACGCCCTCGAAGACCGAGATCAGGTCGATCGTCCGGCCGGATGCGTCGCGCCCGGCCTTCATCGGTCCGCCCGAGACGAAGACGGTCGGGAGGTTCGCGCGCGCCGCCCCCATCAGCATCCCGGGAACGATCTTGTCGCAGTTGGGGATGCAGACCATCCCGTCGAAGCAGTGCGCCCGGGCCATCGTCTCGACACAGTCGGCGATGAGCTCTCGCGAGGGGAGCGAGTAGTGCATTCCCTCGTGCCCCATCACGATGCCGTCGTCGACCCCGATGGTGTTGAACTCGAAGGGGATCCCGCCAGCCGCACGGATCGCCTCCTTCACCGCCTGCGCCAGCGCCGGCAGGTGCACGTGCCCCGGGACGATGTCCACATACGAATTGCAGACCGCGATGAACGGCTTGTCGAAGTCCGCCGCGTCACGGACCTGGCCCGTGGCACGGAGGAGCGCGCGGTGGGGGGCGCGGGTGAAGCCCTTCTTGATCGTGTCCGATCGCATGTGGTGCGTTGGGGCTCGGGTACGAGGCGCTGGGGGCGGCCGCGGGCATCGCGGGCAAAACAAAAAGGCCCCATCCGGTGTCGGGTGGGGCCTCACTCTGCTGCGGTCGCCGTGTTCGGCGAGAATCCGTGCGCGACGCTATGTCGCTGCTGGCAGGTGGCCCGACCCCCGTACGCGAAGTACTACCGCAAGAAGAATTGCGGTAATGAGCGTAAGGGAAATAAGTCGGAGCGACGCGAGCAGCACGGAGATGTCGACCTGGGTGGAACGAGCGATTCGTACGTGGACTACACCCTGCTTGCCACCGGCCACACCGGCCGGGTTGGGCAACTTAGGGCGAACCTGTGTGTTAGGCAAGACTCGCCAGGCGACTTCGGGGTCACCTTTCCGTCACCAGTACTACCTCGCGCCCGCTACGGGGACGAGTCGTCTCGACATTCGTCGGCTGTCATATGGTAGGGGAGCGTCGACCGCCCCACCGGCAGCGTCGTCGCTCGTCCCTCCGCCTGTGACACAGGTCACGCCGCGAGCCCGACCCGCTTGAGATGCTGCTGCTCCAACGCCTCCGCCCGCTTGGATTCGTCGAAGGCCTTCTCGCTCCGTGAGATCACGAGCGTCGCGACCCCGTTCCCGATGAGGTTCGTGATGGCGCGCGCCTCGGACATGAAGCGGTCGACGCCGAGCAGGAGGGCCAGCCCCTCGAGCGGGACGACCCGCATGGCCGACAAAGTCGACGCAAGGACGATGAATCCGCTCCCCGTCACCCCCGCCGCCCCCTTGGAGGTGAGCATGAGGACGAGCAGGATCCCGATCTGCTGCCCGATGGAGAGATCGACGCGGAAGACCTGCGCGATGAAGATGAGCGCCATCGAGAGGTAGATCGCCGTGCCGTCCAGGTTGAACGAATAGCCGGTCGGGATCACCAGGCGCACGACCGACTTCTCGCAACCGTATCGCTCCAGCTTCTCCAGCATGCGCGGGAGTGCCGCCTCGCTCGACGACGTCCCCAGGACCAGCAGAATCTCCTCCCGGATGTACTTGATGAACTCCCAGAGCGAGAAGCCGTAGATCCGACAGATGATGTTGAGGACGACGAAGACGAAGAGGAACATCGTCAGGTACACGTCGAGCATCAGGCGCCCCAGCGGGAGGAGCGTCTTGAGCCCGAACGATCCCACCGTGAAGGCCATCGCGCCGAAGGCTCCCAGCGGCGCGACGTGCATGATGATCCCGACGATCTTGAAAAAGACCTGCGCCAGCCGCTCGCAGCCGTCGGTGATGTTGCGCCCGATCTCCCCCGACATCGTCAGCGCCACCCCGAAGAGGACGGCGAAGAAGACGACCTGCAGGATCTCCCCCTTGGCGAAGGCGTCGACCACGCTGGACGGGACGATGTGCACGAGGAAGTCGACGAACTTCATCTGCTCCCCCGCGGCGGTATAGCGGGAGATGTCGCCCTTGGCCATCGCGCTCGCGTCGAGCCCGGCCCCCGGCTTGGTGACGTTCACGACGATCAGCCCGATCCCGAGGGCGAAGGTGGTCACGACCTCGAAGTACAGGAACGCCTTGCCCCCCACGCGCCCCACGTGCTTGAGGTCACCGATCGTCGCGATCCCGGCCACGATGGTGAGGAAGATGATCGGGGCAATGACCATCCGGACGAGGTTCACGAAGGTGTCGCCGAGCGGCTTCAACGCCTTCCCGAACTCGGGCCAGAGGATGCCCACGAGGACGCCGAGGGCGACGGCGGACAGGACGCGAAAGGTCAGGTTCTGCCAGAGGCGCTTCACAGAGGGGCGGGAGACGGGGAGGGGGAGACGGGAGGGGGGCGCGTCGGGCGCAACGGTATCGCCGGGACGGGGGCGACGCCAGCCGACCCCCCGCTGGCCGGGAACTCCGGCGCTGGGGGGCGATGAGGCGTGACTCATGATTGCGCCATCCGTCTTGTAAGGGACCGTCGGCGCACAGGTTGCGCGCTCCCACCGCAGGTCCCCCCGTCGCCCCGCCAGACCACCCCCGAATGTCCGTCGCCTCCCCGGACCGCCGCTCGGCGTTCGATTCCGACACCGCCACCCTTCTCGCGCGCCAGTTTGCGGACGCCGAGTTGCTCGTGAACGGTGTGCGGATCGCGGTCCTCGGGATCCTGGCGATCGCTGCGACGGTCTACGCCCCGCACCTCTCGGCGCGGCTGTCGCTGACCAACTTCGTCATCCTCGCGCCAATGCTGGCGTGGGCCATCGGGCAGCACCTGCTGGCGCACAAGCGGGGGAGTGCAGGCGAGGGGCTGTTCATCGCGAACCTCGTCCTCGACGTCACGGCGACGTCGCTCCTCCTCCTGGGATACGGGCTGTTCGGCGATCCGAACCTCGCGGTGAAGTCGCCGGTCTTCAGCATGTACTTCGTGGTGCTGGCCACGCGCCCGTTCACCGGGTCGCCGCGCCGCGCCGCGTTCGCCGCCACGCTGATTCCCCTGCAATACTCCGCGCTGGTCGCCTACCTGCTGCTGAGCGGACGCCTCGCCCTGCTGCGCGACCCGATGCTCTCCGGGACGACCACCGGGACGACGCTGCTCGACGAAGGGTCGAAGGTGATGACGCTAATCGTGGCGGGGATCATCTCGACGTATGCCACGGGGTGGATCGAGCGAACACTCGCCAAGGGGATCGCGGCTCGGCGCAGTGCCGATGCCCGCTTCCGCGCGGTGTTCGAGCAGTCGGGGGTCGGGGTGGCGCTCCTCAACGAGTCCGGCGAGATTGTCGAGGCCAACGGTGCCTTGGCCGAGCTGTTGGGGACGTCGGCGGAGGCGCTGCACGGGGAGCCGCTGCACGGCTTTTGCCCGGCCGACGACGCCGAGCAACTGGCGTCGATGGAGCTGGAGGTCACCAACGGTTCGCGCGAGACGGCGTCGACGGAAACGCGCTACGTGCGCCCCGACGGCGACATGGTGTGGGGGAGCCTCACGCTCACGCGCGCCGACGACGCCCGCGATGCGCGGTTGATCGCCGTGGTGCAGGACGTCACGCACCGCAAGTCGCTCGAGAAGGAGCTGCTGCGGCAGGCGTTCTACGACCAGCTCACGGGCCTCGCCAACCGGGCACTCTTCCGCGACCGCGTGCAACACGCGCTGTCGCGTGCGGCGCGGGATCGTGAGTTGGTGGCGGTGATGTTCCTCGACCTCGACAACTTCAAGGGGACGAACGACACGCTGGGACATGCCGCGGGCGATGACCTGCTGTCGATGGTGGCGTCGCGCCTGCTCAACGCGACGCGCGGCTGTGATACGGTGGCGCGACTGGGGGGCGACGAGTTTGCGGTCCTGCTGGAGAACGTGCGCGGCGAGGAAGACGCGAGCATCGTGGCCGATCGTATCTCGCACGCGCTGAACAACCCGGTGGAGCTGTCGTCCGGGGTGACAGTGCGGGTGAGTGCGAGCATCGGGATCGCCCGCGCGACGCCGAACGACGGGGTGGAGGAGCTCCTGCGCAACGCCGACGTGGCGATGTACGCGGCCAAGGGCGGGAGTCGCGGGAGCCATGTCTTCTTCGACGCGTCGATGCACGAGGCGCTGGTCGGTCGCGTGACGATGGAGGGCGACCTTCGCCGGGCGCTGGACGACGGGGAGTTCTGGGTCGCCTACCAGCCGATCGTGGCCCTGGAGTCGCACGAGGTGCTGGGGATCGAGGCGCTGCTGCGCTGGGAACACCCGACCAAGGGGAACATCCCGCCTAACGACTTTATCGCGTTGGCCGAGGAGACGGGGCTGATCCTGCGGATCGGGGGCTGGGTGCTCCGCGAGGCGTGCCAGCGCACGGCCCAGTGGAACGCGCAGCGGCAGGATGGGAAGGCATTCTCGGTGACGGTGAACCTGTCGGTGCGGCAGCTGGAGTCGCCGACGTTGGTGTCCGATGTCGAGGAGGCGTTGGGGACGGCCGGGCTCTCGCCGTCGCTCCTGGTCCTCGAGATCACCGAGAACGCACTGATGCAACGGACCGAGTCGACGCTGGAGCGGCTGCACGAGCTCAAGCAGATCGGGGTGCGGCTGGCGATCGACGATTTCGGGACGGGGTATTCGTCGCTGTCGTACCTGCAGCAGTTCCCGGTCGACATCCTCAAGATCGACCGCAGCTTCACCGACGGGCTGATGCGCGGGTCGCACGACGATGCGCTGGCACGCACCATCATCGCGTTAGGCGACCTGCTGACGCTGCGCACGATCGCCGAGGGAGTGGAGCATGCGCGGCAGCACGCCCGGCTGCGGGACCTGGGGTGCGACTACGGACAGGGGTACCTGTTCAGCCGTCCGCTGGCGCCGGCCGACGTCGACCTGCTGCTGCGGAGCGGCGTGCTCGAGTTGCCGGGGGAGGAGCCGATCGTGCTGACGGTGGGTGGGGCGGGGGGGGCGGCCGCCGACGCGTTGGACGACGGGGACGGGGCGGGGCCCCCCCCCGACCTCTAGATACCACCTGCGGCGACGCGCGCCGACATCATTCTCTTCCCTGCTGTACCAAGACATGACGGGCGGCCCCGGTGGGGGCCGCCCGTCCGTCGTTGGGCCGGTCACTCGCCCCGGCGGCGGCTACATCACCGTCTTCGGCGGGAGCACGATGGCCCCCAGCCCGAGCCGCTTGAGCAGCTCGTTGAACGCCGGGACCTCGCGCTCGATGATGGTCCGGACGCGCGCCGAGAGCGGCGCCCACGCCTGCATCAGGTCATTGGTGCGCTGCAGCGCCCCTCGTGTCGGGCGCCCTTCCGGCCCGCCATAGATGTACGAGTCGTCACCCGTGAGGTTGGTGTACAGCTCGATGAGTTGGTTGTCGAGCTGCCCCGGGTGGCGAATCGGGTCCTGGCCGCTCTCGCTCTTCACCTGATTCAGCTGCAACTCGACGCCGCCGAGCGAGGCACCGAGCGCGTCGGCGGCCGGCGTGACCTCGCTGGCGCGGTTGATCCGCCCGGCCTGCTCCACGGCACGCGTCGCCTGCTCGCGGACCGCGCGTATGGTCTCCAGCGCCGCGTTCACCACGTTGAGCGAGTCGCGGACCGCGATGGAGGCCCGGAACTGCGCCTCGTAGTCGGCGGCCGTCACGTCGGGGAGGCGCGGGTCGGCGAGGAGGCGGAAGGCGCGGCTCTGCGTCTGGCCGCCAGCCGCAAGGCGCACGGTGTAGGTCCCCGGGGGGGCCTTCACCCCGCCGGTGTATCCCCAGATCGTCTGCCCCTTGAGCAGGCGCGGACCGGGATAGGTGGCGTCCCAAGCGAGGCGCTGGGCGCCAGCCGCGGCCTTGAGCGCCGGTTGGCCCAACGTGCGGGCGCGCGCGGTGTCGGTCGTGAAGCGACGGACCACCTCTCCGCGGGCGTCGACGACCTCGAGGCGCGTCGACGAATCCGGCGCCGTGGCGAACCAGGCGTGGAGCAGCGCCCCCTGCGGCAGCGGGTCGGGGGCGTTCTCCACCCCGCCGGCGCCGCCGCCGCCGACCTGCACGCGGTAGGCGTCGCGCGGGGCATACAGGTGCACCGTCGCGCCCGCGGCGATGTCGGCCTGCTGGTGCAGCGGCGTCAGGTCATCGAGCACGTACAACGACCGCCCCTGCGTGGCGACGACGAGGTCCTGCCGATGCACGCGCAGGTCGGCCACCGGCGTCACGGGGAGGTTCAGCTGCAACGATTGCCAGCGCTTCCCGCCATCGAACGAGACGTACAGGCCGTGCTCGGTCCCGGCATACAGCAGTCCGTCCTTGACCGGGTCCTCGCGCACGGCCCGCACCGGCGATCCGGCGGGGATGCCGTTGGTCCCGTCGGCGACACGCGTCCACGACGCGCCGTAGTCGTCGGTGCGGAAGATGTACGGCGCGAAGTCGTCCAGGCGGAAGCGCTGCACCGCGACGTAGGCGCGCCCATCGCGATGCGCCGAGAGGTCGATGTTCTCCACCGTCCCGAACTTCGGCATCCCCGGCGGCGTCACCTCTCGCCACGACGCGCCGCCGTCGCGCGTCACGTGCACGCGCCCGTCGTCGCTCCCGGTCCACAGGGTGCGCGCATCCTTGGCGTCCTCGCTGATGGCGAACAGCGTGTTGAAGATCTCCACCCCGGTCACGTCGTGGTTGATCGGGCCCCCGGCCGCCTCCTGGTGCGCCGGCGTGTTGGTCGTGAGGTCGGGGGAGATCGTCTCCCACGTCATCCCGCCATCGCGCGTGCGGTGGAGGTACTGCGAGCCGTGATACACGACGTTGGGGTCGTGGCGCGACACCAGGATCGGCGCGACCCACTGGAAGCGGTACTTGAGATCCTTCGCCGCCTGCCCGAGTTGCAGCTGAGGGTACAGGACGACGTTGCGCCGCTCGTCGGTCGCCACGTCGAGCCGGTTGATCGCCCCGCCGTAGCACCCGCCCCAGACCACGCCGGGGCGATCCGGGTGCAACGACACCGGCCCGGTCTCGCAGCCGGAGGCGTAGCGCCACTCGTTCATCGGGTGCAGCACGTTGGGTCCCGACCACGCCGGGACCGAGATGCTCGTGTTGTCCTGCTGCGACGAGTAGACGCGATACGGAAACTGGTTGTCCACCACCACGTCGTAGAACTCGGACGTCGCCTGATTGTTCATCGAGGACCAGCTGCGCCCGCGGTTGAGCGTCACCTGCGCCCCGCCGTCGTCGCCGATGACCATGAGGCGGTTGTTGCGTGGATTGATCCAGAGGTCGTGCGTGTCGCCGTGCGGGACCTCGATCGGGGTGAACGTCTTGCCGCCGTCGATGGAGCGATAGATCGAGGTGTTGAGCGCGTAGACCGTGTTCTCGTCCTGCGGGTCGGCCTCGATGCGCGTGTAGTACCACGCGCGCTGCCGCAGCTTGTTCTCGGCGTTGGTGCGCGTCCACGTCTTCCCGGCATCATCCGAGCGAAAGACGCCACCCTCCGGCTCGGCCTCGACGATGGCCCAGACCCGGTCGGGGTTCGCCGGCGAGACCGTCACGCCGACCTTTCCCACCATTCCGGTGGGGAGGCCGCCGGCGAGCTTGCTCCAGGTATCGCCGCCGTCGGTGCTCTTGTAGATCCCGCCCTCCGGCCCACCGGAGATGTTCGTCCACGGCTTGCGCTCGGTGCGCCACATGCCGGCGAAGAGCACGCGCGGGTTGCGCGGATTCATCGCCAGGTCGGCGGCCCCGGTGGAGTCGTTGAGGAAGAGGACCTGCTCCCAGCTCTTGCCGCCGTCCTTCGAGCGGTAGACGCCGCGCTCCCGGTTCTTGCCGAACATGTGGCCTAACGCGGTGACGTAGACGAGGTCGGGGTTGCCCGGGTGCACGACGACGCGGCGCACGGCGCCCGACTCGGGGAGCCCGATGAACTGCCACGTCTTCCCCGCGTCGAGCGATTTCCAGAGCCCGCGCCCCTGCGAGGAGTTGCCACGCACATCGGCCGACCCGGTGCCCACGTAGATCACGTTTGGTCGCTGTCGGCGATGTCCACGGCCCCGATGCTGCCACCGAAGAAGCCGTCGGTGATGTTCTTCCACGTGGTGCCGGCGTCGTCGGTCTTCCAGACGCCGCCCCCCGTGCTCCCCATCAGGAAGGTGTGCGGCTCATCGGCGAGGCCGGTCACCGCGGTCGAACGACCGCCGCGGAACGGCCCGAGCAGGCGGTACGAGAGCGACGCGAAGCGCGTGCTGTCGACGCTCGGGGAAGTGGCCGCCGACGGGGCGGTGGCAGCGCGTGTGCGCTGCGCCAGGGCGTTGCTGCTGACGACACCCGGCACCACGAGGGCGATCGCGGCCAGGGTCGCTCGGGACGGGGCATGCATGTCGTGCTACTCCGGAAGCGTGTAGGCGGTCACTCGGGCCGATGGACGGGCGCGCTCAGCGCGCCGCCGCGAACCGGCCGAGCCGATGCAGGGCGATGTCGTGCCGGGTGTCGCCGTCGAGGGCGAGGTCGGCGGCGATCTCGCCGATCACCGAGGAGAACTTGAAGCCGTGTCCCGAACAGGCGTGGGCGATGACCACCTGTGGCGTGTCGGGGAGCCGGTCGAGGATGAAGTGCTCGTCCGGCGTGTTGGTGAACAGGCAGGTCTTCGTGAGGAGCACCTCGCCTCCCACGGCGGGAAAGCAGTCGCGGACCACCGAGTGCAGGAGCTCCACGTCGCGTGGTGTGACGGCCGCACGGTCGACCGTGTCGGGATCGACCGCCTCGCGCAGGTGATGGTAGCAGCCGATCTTGAAGCCCGGGACCCCAAACTCGGGGAAGCCGTACCAGTGCTCGCCGCCGAAGTCGAGGTTGAAGACGGGGAAGTGCGACGGGGCGAACAGGTCGCGATCGGCCAGGTCGAACCAGGCGAGCACCTGCCGCTCGGGGACGAGCCACCGCTGGAGCGCCGGGACGAGGGCCCCCGTCCAGCTGCCGGCGGCGACGACGAGTCGCCCGGCCTCGTAGCGCCCGCGGTCGGTGGTGACGACGACACCGGATCCTGTCGCTTCCCAGTCCAGCACCTGCTCGTGGGCGCGCACCTCGGCGCCGTGGTGCGCGGCCCGCGTCACCTGCGTCGTGATACAGGCCTCGGGGACGAGGAAGCCGCCGCGCGGCTGCCAGACCGCGACTAACTCGTCAGGCAGGCCATAGCCCGGAAAGCGGCGCGACAGCTCGGCCGACGTCAGGACTTCGTGCGGGAGGTCGTGGACCTGGCACGAGTGCAGCGACCCGGTGACGGTGCGGGAATCCGCGGCGCCCGCGTCGATGGAGCCGGTGATGTGCAGCAGCGACTCGTGGCTCTCGCGTTCGAGCTCCTCCCACAAGTCGTAGGCGCGCCGCAGGAGCGGGACGTACGACGGGTGTTCGAAGTACGCCAGGCGGATGATGCGCGTGAAGCCGTGTGACGACCCCTGCTCGTGCGGGATGCCGTAGCGTTCGAGGAGGAGGACGCGCGCCCCGCGGCGGGCCAGCTGGTAGGCGGTCGCGCTCCCCATCCCCCCCGCGCCCAGCACGATCACGTCGTACGACATGCGGTCTCCGTGGTGTCCCGTTCGGTCGCTCAGTCGCGCGACAACGCCATGATCACGCGGGCGACCTTGTAGATCGTCAGCGGGTCGGGCGAGGTGTAGCTGACGGTGCGCCCGTTGCGCTTCATGCCGGGGACGAGCGCCACCACGTCGGCGTGCGAGAGCTCGTCGAGCTCGATCTCCAGCGTGATAGGTCCGGCGAGCGTGACCGGGCGGCGCGCGATGCGCTTCACCAACGCGGCCCGCACGCCGGCCGAGATCTTCTCGCGCGCCTCGAGCGGGTTCATCGTCTTGGCGGCGAAGTAGCCGATCCCTTCCTTCACCACCAGGCCGTCGACGCCGGGGATGAAGTCGCTGGCCATCTGCACCGCCGCCTTGTCGCCCGAAATGAAGGCGACGGGGACGCCCCAGTAGCCGGCGACCATCGCGTTGAGCCCGTACTCGCCGACCTCCTTTCCGTTCAGGCGCACGACCTTCAGCGCCCCGGAGAAGGTGTGGCCGTGCACGGCGTCGGCGGTCGACCCGGGGGCGTGATAGCCGATGTACACCGCGGCGTCGAAGGTCGAGTCGAGCCCCTGCGTCATGCCTAACGGCTTGGGTTGTCCGGTGATGAGCATGGCGCGACGGTCGATCTCGTCGGGACGCAGGTTGGTCTGCGGCCCGTGCGAGTCGTTCACCAGGACCTCCGTCGCGCCGCCCGCGAACGCTCCCTCGATGGCGGCATTGGTCTCGGCGATCATCTGCCGGCGCGCCCACTCGTAGTTCTGCCCCCCCGGCGAGGTCTGCGTGTTGGCCACCACCCCGGCGATCCCCTCGAGGTCGACCGAGATGTAGACCTTCTTCTTCGGTGCGGCCTGCGCGGCGAGCGACGCGGCCGTCAGGTGGGCGGCCAGGAGCAAGGCGGTGCGGAGGGCCAGCGCGAGCGAGGCAGAGCGGGGGGGGAGGCGCATGGGGTAGGATCCTCGGGAGGTCGGGGGGACGCGTTGCAGTGATACGGCGGAGCGCCGCGACTCGCTAGGGGACGGGATCGCGGCAATCCCGGTGCACCAGATCACCATTCCGGCCGACACTCATTGAGTGACTCTCATACCCAACGAGCGTCCTCGTATCGTGGCGGCGTCACTTGTCCCGACCGACCCCCCGTTCTCGTCCCCCGCGACGACTGCTGAGCGCGCCCTGCTCAGCGGGACCTTGGCCGCGTCCATGGAGCGGGTCGCGCGGCTCGCCGTCACCGTCCTCGGCGCCCCTGCGGCGACGCTCGCCCTGCTCGGCACCGATCGCCGGACCTTCCGTGCTGGCGGCTTTGCCCGCCCGTGGATCTCGCACGATTCCGGGGTCCTGGTGCGCACGGGGCTCATCTCCCGCGCCCTCGACAACGGCGGCGTCCTCTCGCTGAACGACGTCCTGGATGAGCGGAGCGACCCGGCGATGCGCAGCGCAGCGACCGAACTCCAGGTTCGCAGCCTCGCCCTGGCCGCGCTCACGCGACACGATGGGACCGTCCTCGGCACGCTGCTCGCCCTGAGCGACGAACCGCGGTTCTGGGGTGAGGAGGACCTCCAACTGCTGGGCGACCTGGCCGAGGGGGCTTCGACCGAGTTGCAGCTGCGGCACGCCCTTGCCGAGCGCGAGATGCGCGAGCGGCAGCTGCGGCACGACTCGTTGCACGACGCGCTCACCGGGCTCCCCAACCGCGCGCTCTTCATGAAGCGCCTGTCCGATGCCTCGCTCCGCGCGCGGCGCGATGGGGATGGCCTGTTCGCCGTGCTCTTCCTCGACCTCGACGACTTCAAGCTGGTCAACGACAGCATGGGGCATCATGTGGGCGACGAGGTGCTCGTGACCGTCGCCCGCCGGCTGGAGGAGTGCGTGCGCGGGGGGGACATCGTCGCGCGCCTGGGCGGCGACGAGTTCGCGATCCTGCTCGAGCGGGTGATCGATGCGCGCGACACCGCGCTGGTGGCCGACCGGGTCCAGCACGCGCTCAAGGCGCCCATGACGATCGGCGGCTACGAGTGGGTGACGTCGGCGAGCATCGGGGTGGTGCTGTCGAGCTCCGCGAGCGAGCGCCCCGAGTACCTGCTGCGCAGCGCCGACATGGCGATGTACCGCGCCAAGCACCAGGGGCGCTCGCGCTTCGAGATGTTCGACCGCGCCATGCACGCCGAGGCGCTCACGCGCTTGCAGCTGGAGACCGACCTGCGCCGCGCGGTGGAGCGACAGGAGTTCCTCCTGCACTACCAGCCGATCGTGTCGCTCGCCGACGGGCGGGTGCAAGGCGTCGAGGCGCTGGTGCGCTGGCAGCATGCCGATCGCGGGCTCATCTCGCCCAACGACTTCATCCCGGTGGCCGAGGACACGGGATTGATCGTCCCGATGGGGCGTTGGGCGCTACGCGAGGCGTGTCAGACGGTGCGGGGACTGGAGGCGCGCGTCCCGTCGGCGCGCGGGTTGCGGCTATCGGTCAACCTGTCGGTGCGCGAGTTCGCGCAGCTCGACCTGGTGCGCGCCGTGGCGGGCATCCTGGACGAGACGGGGCTCCCGGCCGGCCAGCTGCAACTCGAGATCACCGAGAGCGCGATCATCGGCCAGCAGCACCCGGCGCTGCAGACCATCGCCGAACTGCGCGAGCTCGGCGTGCGGATCCACCTGGACGACTTCGGCACCGGCTACTCGTCGCTCAGCTACCTGCACCGCCTCCCGCTCGACGCGATCAAGATCGACCGCGCCTTCACCACGTCGATGGAGACGGAGGAGCGTCCGCGGCATGTGGTGCAGGCGATCCTGTCATTGGTAGGGGCGATGGGGCTCGAGGTGATCGCCGAAGGGGTGGCGACCGCCGACCAGCTCGCCCTGCTACGCCGCATGGGATGCCCCTATGGGCAGGGCTTCCTCTTCTCGCGCCCCATGCCGCCCGCCGCGCTCGAAGAGCTGCTGCAGCGCGATCCCCGCTGGTAACGCGGCACTGGTCGCGTCGGCCGGTCGCGTCGGTCGGTCGCGTCGGTCGGTCGCGTCGGCCGGTCGCGATGCGCGGCACGCATCGCGACCAGCACCAACCCGCCGGCGGCTCACCCCACCGCGTGTCCCGCAGGTGCCAGCGTGGCGCCGTGACGGACGTCGATCTCGTCGTCCGCGGTCACTCGGCCTAACGCCGGGGGGAGGAGCATGTACATCACCGGGGTCACCAGGCGGCTCAGGATCGTCGAGCTGATCAACCCGCCGATGATCACCAGTGCCAGCGGCGAGTAGAGCGACGATCCCTGGATGGCCAGCGGCAAGAGGCCGCCGATGGCCGTGAGCGTGGTGAGGACGATCGGGAGGAAGCGGATCTTCCCCGCCGTCTCGATGGCCTGGTGCAGCTCCATCCCGTCGTCGCGCAGCTGGTTGGTGAAGTCGACCAGGAGGATCGAGTTCTTGATCTCGATCCCGATGAGCGCGACGAAGCCGATGACCGCGGTGAAGGAGAGGGTGTAGCCGCTCACGAGGAGGGCGGCGAGCCCGCCGATGATCCCCAGCGGGATGACGGACGCCACGATGACCATCCCCTTGAAGGTGCGAAACTCGAGGATGAGGATGGCGAGGATCCCGAAGGTGGCGAGGAGAATGGCCGTCCCGAGCCCCCCAAAGCTCTCCTGCCGTGACTCCAGTTCGCCCGCCGGGATGATGCGATAGCCTGCCGGGAGCTTGAGTTCCCCGAGGCGTGCGAGCACCGCCTTGGTCACGCGATCGGTGTTGAAGCCGGTCTGGACGTAGCTCGTCACCGTCACCGCGCGCTCGGCATCCTGGTGCTGGATGAGCGGCGGCGACGATTCGAAGCGCACCGAGGCCACCTGCGACAGCGGCACCTGCGCCCCGGTGACCGAGCCGACGTACACCTGATCGAGCGCCGAGAGCACCTGCCGTTCGCCGCGCGGGAGCCGGACGGTGATGTCGTACTCCTCGCCGTCGAGGTCGCGGAACGAACCGGCCCGCAGCCCGGCGATGCCGAGCCGCACGGTGCGGTCGATCTCGACCGTCGGGATCCCGAGCAGCCCGGCCTTGGCGCGGTCGATGTCGAGCGTGAGGTCGGTGCGGTTGACCCGGAGCGGATTCACGACGTCGCGCGTGCCTGGCGTGGTCGCGATGAGGCGCTCCATGCGCCCCGCCACGGCGCGGAGCGTGTCCAGGTGCTCTCCCGTCAGGCGCAACGCGAGCGGTGCCTCGATGGGCGGGCCGTTCTCGAACTCCTTGACGAGGATGCGGGCGTTGGGGATGGCGTCGAGGCGTCGCCGCAGCGAATCGAGCATCAGCGGCGTGTGGCGTCCGTCGTAGTGATCGAGCAGGACGAAGAGCGCGCCTACGTTGTTGCGTTCGCCGCCCGGCACGACGTTGTAGTAGACCTGCGGATTGCCGCGGCCCACGTTGGCGAAGACCGACGTCACGTCGCGTCGCGACAGGAGTGCCTGCTCCACCTGCTGCACCACGCCGTTGGTCTCGGTCAGCGACCAGCCGTCCGGCGTCTCGACGGTGATCATGAACTGCGGTGTCCCCGCCTTGGGAAAGAGGGAGAAGCCGACGATCGGGATGAGGGCGAGCGAACCGACGAAGAGCCCCGCTGCGACGGCCAGCGTCGTGCGCGGGCGCCCAAGCGCCCGGTGCAGGAGGCGCGAGTAGGTGGCGTCGATCGCCCGGTTGAGCGCGCGCAGGAAGATGTTCCCGTGTCCCGCTGTCTCCTCGAGGAAGACCGAGGCGAGGAAGGGGATGATCGTGAGCGAGACCAGGAGCGAGGCGAGAATCGTGAAGATCACCGCCAGCGGCATCCCGCGGATGAACTTCCCCGAGGCGCCGGGGAGCATGAGCAAGGGGAGGAAGGCGAACATCAGCGTCGCCGTAGTCCCCAGCACCGCGACGGTGATCTGCTGCGTGGCGAGGATGGCGGCACGCGTGCGCGAATGCCCCTCCCGCAGGAAGCGGGCGATGTTCTCGACGACCACAATGGAGTCGTCGACGAGCAGGCCGAGCGCGATCACGAAGCCGACGATCGTCAGCTGGTTGATCGTGTAGCCGGTCGCCTTGAGCAGCGAGACGCCAATCGCCAGCGACAACGGGATGGAGACCATCGTCACCCCGGCGGCACGCAGCCCCAGCGGGAGAAGGGTGACCAGCACCAAGAGGATCGCCAGCGCGAAGTCGACGCCGAGCTTCCGGAGGCGCGCCTCGACGTTGCGCGACTGGTCGAAGCCGCGGGCGAGCGTCATCGACGCCGGGAGGTCGCGCTCGAACTCGTCGAGGACACCCCAGATGTCGTCGCGGACCTGGGAAATGTTACGCGCGTTCTTCATGCTGGCCGTGACGAACGCGGCGCGCTGGCCGTTGTAGCGTCCCAGGTGCTTGGCCTCCGCGTAGCTCCACTCCACCGTGGCCACGTCCTGCAACCGGACCGTCGCCCCGCCACCGCCGCCCACGACGGTCTGCCGCACCTCGTCGAGCGTCTGATAGCTCCCGCTCGTCTTGACGTTGAACTTGCGGCCGCCCGCATCGACGCTCCCGCCGGGGATGTTCGCGTCTTCGCTCTGGATCGACTGCAGGACCTGTGTCACCGGGATCCGGAGCTGCGCCAGTCGGCCGAGGTCGATCGCCACCCGCACCTCGCGCTCGGGGATCGCCCACGCTTGCACCTGGCGAACGCCGTCCCGTCGCGACAGCAGGTCCTTGAGGCGGCGCGCCTCGCGGTCGATGTCGGCGTAGGGCGCCGTGGGAGAGACCAGCGCCAGCTGCACGATGTTGACGCGGCCGGCGTCGAACTGCCGTGTCTCCAGGCGCAGCAGGTCGTCGGGGAGGTCGGGGCGCAGGGCGTTCAACTCGCGCAGGACCTCCTCGTACTTCGCGTCGGCATCGACGTTGGCCTCGAACTCCACTTCGACCGTCGCCAGCCCGTCCTCCACCGTCGTGCGGATGGCCTTGAGCTTGTCCAGCTCCTTGATGCGCTTCTCGATCGGGTCGGCGACGAGCTGCTCCAGGTCGATCGGGCTCGCCCCGGGGTAGACGGCGACAATGACGTAGGCCGGGATGGGGAAGGTCGGATCCTCGGCGCGCGGGATGGTGCGCAGCGAGAAGACGCCGAGGGCGACGAGCGCGACAAGGATCACCAGCATGAACTGGCGATTCCTGACGGAGAAGCGGGCGATGTTCACCGGGCCTCCTTGCGCGCCGTCGCCGCGCCGTCGCCGCCGTTGCGCTGGCGGACGGTGAGGCGCGTCCCTTCATCGATGAAGGCGGCGCCCCGGACCACGACCCATTCGCCGGGCTTGGCGCCCGAGGCAAGCGCCACCA
Source organism: Gemmatimonadota bacterium (assembly GCA_016719105.1). Classification (NCBI taxonomy): domain Bacteria; kingdom Pseudomonadati; phylum Gemmatimonadota; species Gemmatimonadota bacterium. Next base: position 364,016 of record JADKAQ010000004.1, read on the forward strand.
TGTCGCCGACGATGCGCGCGATGTGCACCTGACGGCGAGTCCCGCGGTCGCCCCCGGCCTCGACCACGAAGACCGTCGCCGAATCCCCGTCGGCCTCGACCAGCGCCTCCAGCGGCAGCGCGGCCACCTGGCCCTGCGCGCGCGTGCGGATCTCGGCGCGCCCGATGAGGCCCGACGCCAGCGACTCGGCCCTCGGCTCGAGGGCGAGTTCAACGGCGTACGTCCCGTTCATCGGCGACGCGGCCGAGGCGCGTTGCGTGACGCGGGCGCGGAAGCGTTCGCCGGGGAGGGCGTCGAAGGAGACCGATGCCGAATCGCCCAGGCGCACGCGCACGGCGTCGCGGTCGGGGAGGCCGGCGCGCAGGACCACGCCGCGCTGCGCCGTGCGCACCGTGAGGACGGGGGTCCCGCCGGCGATCACCTGGTTGGGCTCGGCCATGCGGCGCAGGACCACGCCGGTCGACGGCGCGCGGACGACGGCGTGCGCGAGGCTGAAGCGCGCACCGCGCAGGTTCTGCTCGGCGACGGCCAGCGCCGTCGTGGCGTCTTGCAGCTGCTCGGTCGTGGCAATCGAGTCGGCGTGCAGGGCGCGCACGCGCGCCAGGTCGCGCGCCGCCTTGAGCGTCCCCTGCTCGGCCTTGGCCACCTCCGACGAGACCGGGTCGGACGAGAGCTCGGCCAGGAGCTGCCCGGCCCGGACCGTGGCCCCTTCCTCGACGAGGATGCGGGCAATCACCCCTCCCGTGGTGAAGGCGAGGTCGACCTCTTCCTTGCCGCCTAACGCCCCGGTGGCGACGACCGGTGGGGCGAGCTCGCGGAGTTGCACCTGTGCGAGCTCCACCGGGATGGCGCGCGGCGTGGTGTCGGCCGCCGAGGCATCGCTCCGGCCGCAGGCGGCCGCCCCGACGAGTGCGAGCAGGGCGACGACGGCCTGCAGGGGGCGACGCCCCGCGTGCGCGGGTGACATGGGCGGGTGGAGCAGGTGGGGGGCGGTCGGCATGTCGGACTCCGGAGCGTGCTGGAGAGGGCGTCGAGGGGGCGAGCGGCGCGAGGTGGGCGGGGTGATGCGCGAGCGAGGGACCGGCGCGTGAACGGACGCGCCATCGCCCGGCATCACCGCCGTCCCACCCCTCCCGCGCCGCGCGTGAGGTTGTAGCTGGCGGCGGCACGCTCGAGCGCGACGCGGCGCAGGTAGTAGTCGTAGCGGGTGATGACGCGGTTGAGGGCGGCGCTCGTGAACGCGGTGCGGGCGTCGAGGAACTCGAGCTGCGAGGCGGCCCCTTCCTCCTGCTTGCGCCTGACGAGCTCGAAGGTGCGCTTCGCGCTCTGCAAGCGGTCATCGGCGGTGCGGATGGCGCTGCGCGCCACCGCCGCCCCCTGCCACGCGGTGGTGACGTCGAGCGCGATGCGCTGTTCCAGCTCCTGGCGTTGCAGCTCGAGCCGACGCCCGTCGAGCGACGCCTGCTGGATGCGCGCCGCGTCCTGCCCGCCGTTGAAGAGGTTCCAGCTGACGGCCACGGTGAGCGCGGCAAAGTCGCGCGAGCGGTCCAGCCGGTAGTCCTTCCCCTGCACGCCGTAGTCGACCGCCACGGAGAGGCTGGGGAGGAAGCTCCCCTGGGCCAGCCGCTCCTGCGCCGAGACGGCGCGTCGCGCATGCGCCACCTGCCGCAGCTCCTCCCGCCCGCTCGCGGCCTCACGCCGCAGCACGTCGAGCGCCGGGAGCGAGTCGAAGCCGAGGGCCGAGTCGGGAATGATGGCGACCTCGGTGTCGAGCGGGCGGTTGAGGAGGAGGTTCAGCACTTCGCGTGACGCCTCCGCCAGCTGCACGCTTTCGTCGCGCCGCTGCTGCACGTCGCTGCGCTCGGCGCGCGCGCGCAGGATCATGTCGGGGGTCGCCTTGCCGGCCTGCACGAGGCGCTCGCTCACGCGCACCTGCTCATCGAGCAGTGGGAGGGTGCTGTCGTACAGCGCGACCACCTGCTGCACCTTGGCGAACGTGAGGTAGCCCGACTTGATGTCGGCGGTGAGCTGGCGCGCCTGCACATCGCGCTGTGCCCCCTGGGCATCGGCCAGCGCCGACTGCACGCGGTTGGCCGCGATGATCGACGGCTGGAAGATCGGTTGCGCCAGGCGCACCGTCGTCTCCTGCCGCAGCGGGAGCCGCATGTCGATGTTGGTGGGGAAGGCCGGACGCTGCAGGAGCTGGTTGAGCGCACCGAACGCCGGATTGATGAGCGTCCCGAGGTCCACGGTGTTGCCGGCCAGCTCGGTATAGCGGGCGTTGAGCGTGGCCGATGGGAGATAGAGTCCGCGCGCCTCGCGCACCGCGGCATCGGCCTGCTCGACCGCGAGCAGCTGTTGGCGGCGCGAAAGGTTCTGACGCAGCCCCGTCTCGACCAGTGCGTCGAGTGGGGTGCTTTTTGGAGCGCCGTCCTGCGCGAGCAGCGCCGGGGCGACCGCGAGGCCCGCGACGAACGCGACAGCGCGCGCCATGCGGGCACCGGTGCGGCCGGCGGCACGCGGCCGCGCGAGTGCTGCGACGCGGCCGCGCGCAGGCCGGTGCGCGCCGGGCTGCGCGGGAAGGGTCGGACGGGGACGACGAGACGAACCGGGCATTTTAGAGCAACTCCTCTACTTTGACGATAAAAGTAGAGGGTTTGCTCCACTTGTCAATACTAGTCGAACATCTCTAGTTTGTAACGAGGACGAGCATACGGGAGCCATGCGGGCGAGGTCGCCGGACGGTATCATCCCCCGCTGCACCGGAGGACACATGGCCAAGACCAACGCACGACCGCGCGCCCGAGACGCGGCACAAGCCAAGGGGGCTCCGCGCAAGGCCACGGCTGCGGCCGGCGCGAAGAAGCGGTTGAGGTCGCCGGCGGTCTCGCCGGCGGAGCCCGCGCACGTCGACGGCGTCGACCCGGTGCGCGCGCCGCAGCAGGATCGCGGGCACCGTCGCGTGGAGCAGATCCTCGATGCCGCCGAAGCGGTCTTTGCCGACGTGGGTGTCGATGCCGCGACGACGAACGCGATCGCGGAGCGCGCCAGTGCCTCGATGGGGTCGCTCTACCACTTCTTCCGCGACAAGGACGCGATCGTCCTCGCCGTCGGGCATCGCTTCGCCGAGCGCATTCGCGAGCGCAACGCCCATGCGATGTCGCTCGAGTCGCTGGATGCGCCGCTTCCCGAACTCTTCGATCGCATCATCGGGACCCATGCGAGCTTCGTGAACGACACGCCATCGTTCGCCCTGGTGGAGGCCGTGATCCATCGCCGCTTCGGCGGCTGCTCGGTGCAAGAGGAGCTCGACGAGGCGATCATCGACCAGGTGCGCCACTTCCTGGAGCTGCGCCTGCCGCGCATGAGCGCCGAGCGGCGCATGGCCGCGACGCGCCTGTCGGTGGTGGCGGTCGGGGTCACGTGTGAGCGGTCGGGGGCGCTCCCGCCAGCGGCGCGCGCGCAGCTGCTGCGCGAGTTGCGTGACATGCTGGTGCGCTACTTCGAGCCACTCGACCGCGAGTTTGGCCGCGGCGCCTAACGCGGCGCCTGCCACGGAACGGAGCGCCGCCTCATGGCGCCGTCCCGACGCCTGAAACACACGCGCCCGGCCAGCTGGCCGGGCGCGTGTGCATCTGGCGGGTGCGCCAGGGCGCAACGTGCCGATCAGGGGATGCTGGGCGGCATCCTGTTGGCCTCGAGATCCGGCGCGCTGACGTCCTTGAGCACGCCCAACTTCTTGTTGAACAGGAAGAGGATGAAGAGCGCGATGGCCCACTGGAAGAGGATCGTCCCGATGTTCTCGATCCCGAACGGGTTCATCGATCCGGGGCCGCGCACCTGCCAGCTCCACCAGAGCATGAGCGCGATGGCCTGGAAGGGGACGAGGTACTTCACCAGGATGTCCCACCACGCCCCGATGCGGATGTCGGAGTGCTCGTGGTTGAGTTGCTCCTCACGGAACTTGGTCACCCCAATCCGGATCACGGCGAGCGCAAAGAGCAGCCCGGACATCATGAGCCCGATCCCCCACACCCAGTCCTGGTTGTGCAGGAAGTCGAGCGAGTAGGCCGACGGGAGGCCGAGGACGAGTCCCGCCACGCCGACGACCCAGACCGCCTTCTCCCGCGGCCAACCCATGTCGAGGAAGACGCGCGTCCCGAGCTCCACCATCGAGATGAGCGAGGTGAAGGCGGCGAAGAAGAGCGCCAGGAAGAAGAACGACATCAGGAGCCGCCCCGCCGGGAGGGTGGCGAAGAGCTTGGGGATCCAGATGAACGTCACCCCCTCGTTGCCGGCACCGAAGATGGTGCGCTGCACGAGGTCGGCGTTGAGCACTTGCCCCTGCTGCACCGCCTCCTGCAGGGCAGGGAAGTCGGCCAGCGCCTGCGGGTTGCTGGCCAGCTGCGAGGCCAACTGCGGGACGACCGTGAAGACCGTCGAGAAGACCATCATCCCCGCGCATAACGAGACGATGTTGTTCGCCGCCGGGAGGATGAAGCCGTTGAGTGCGGTGTCCTCGTTGTGCCGCATGTAGGCAGCGTAACAGATCACCAACCCCCAGCCGGCACCGGTATCCCAGGCGTTCTGCGTGAGCGCCTGCAGCCAGATGTTGGCGTCGCTCAAGCGGTGCCAGTCGACCGAGTACAGGTACGCGAGTCCGTCCTTCGCTCCCGGGAGCATCAGCGCGCGTCCGGTGAGCAGCAGGATGATGGCGATGAGGATCGGCATCATGATTGTGGTCGCGCGCTCGATCCCCTTGACCCCGCGTGCCACGATCCATGTGGCCCCCAGGATCGCGATGATGTGCGGGAGCACCGGGGCCAGCGAGGTCGAGAAGTCACGCCAGTAACTCACCGAATTGTCGCCGGTGAGCGCCCCGCCTGCGGAGGCAATGAAGTACCGCAGCGTCCAACCACACACCACCGAGTAGTAGCACATGATGGCGGCGGCGACGAGCGCGATGAAGCCCCCCTTCCACGCCGACGACTTCCCCTGCGTCATCACGAAGGCGCCCACCGACCCGCGCCGGGTCATGCGCCCCATCCCCAACTCGATCAGGATGAGGGGAATCGACCAGCTGAACAGGCAGACGAGCCAGGCGACGAGGAACTCGCCTCCGCCGTTGCTGGCGGCGATGCGGGGAAAGCGCCAGATGTTGCCGGTGCCGACGGCCATGCTCAGCATGGCCAGCATCATGGTTAGGCGCGAGGAGAATCCTTGCGGTTGGGACACGAACCCTCCGGAGGGACGGTGAGGGGGAAAGGCCGGGGGAGCAAGGCCACAGCGCACGGCGGTACCCGTGTCGGCGCTGGGCACTCGCGGGCCGCACCTTCGTCCGGCGCACCACATCCGTGTGGCGGTGGAGCGCCGGTGCGAAGCCGCGCGATGTTACTCCGGTGCACGCTCGGCCGCGAGGGGGCGCGCGCGATCGCCGAGGCCTCCGAGCGCCGACCCGCCGACGGCGGCGCGGCACCCCGCATCGCCACCGTCGGCGGACCGTCCCGCGCACATGCTCCGCCGGCCCATCGACGCCTACCCCTTCGCCGCTCGGCAAGGTACCATCCCGCCGTTCGCTCGCCCCGATGGGCCGCTCCGCTCCCCACCGACGTCCGCGCCCCGCGCGTGAGAGGCTTCCATGGTCCGCCCCGGTCTGTCCGATTCCGCACCGTCGTCCGTCACCCCTGCCGCCTCCACGCCCGACCGCCGTGAGTTCGTTAGGCGGGGGTTGACGCTCGGCGTGGCTGGCGCCGTGGGCCTGGCATCGGTCGCCCGTCCACGCGTCGCGAACGCTGCGCCGGGCGCCCACGCGACGCCGGCGCAGTTCCGCTTCGACGAGATCACGGTCGCCGAACTGCAGTCCGGCATGGCGAGCGGGCGCTTCACCGCCGTGGCGATCACGCAGGCCTATCTCGATCGCATTCAGGCCATCGATCGAACCGGTCCCTCGGTCAACTCCGTCATCGAGGTGAACCCCGAGGCGCTGGCGATTGCCGAGCGCCTCGACGCCGAGCGTGCGGCCGGCACGGTGCGCGGTCCGATGCACGGCATCCCGATCCTGATCAAGGACAACATCGATACCGCCGACCGCATGCACACGACCGCGGGCGCGCTGGCGCTGGCCAACTCGCGCGCCGCTCGCGACGCCGGGGTTGCCGAACGACTGCGCGCGGCGGGGATGGTGCTCCTCGGGAAGACCAACCTGTCGGAGTGGGCCAATTGGCGGTCGACGCGCTCCATCAGCGGCTGGAGCGGGCGCGGGCGCCTGACGCGCAATCCGTATGCGCTGGATCGCAACGCCTGTGGTTCGTCTGCCGGGACGGGGGCGGCGATCGCCGCCAATCTGGCGGCCGTGGGGATCGGGACCGAGACCGACGGATCGATCGTCTGTCCGGCGAACGCGAACGGCCTGGTGGGGATCAAGCCCACGGTGGGGCTGGTGTCGCGGGCGGGGATCATCCCCATCTCGCACACGCAGGACACGGCGGGGCCGATGTGCCGCACGGTGCGCGATGCGGCGGCGCTGCTGACGGTCATGGCCGGCGTCGACGCGCGCGACCGGGCGACGGCAGCGGCCGCGGGACATATCGCCCCGGACTACACGGCGTTCTGCGACGCGGCGGGGCTCAAGGGCGCGCGCCTTGGCGTGGTGCGCCAACTGTTCAATGCCGGGCCGGCGGTCGACGCGGTGATGGAGGAAGCGCTCGCGGCCCTCCGGGAGGCGGGGGCGATCCTCGTCGATCCGCTCAAGATCCCCTCGTTAGGGTCGTACGGCGACGCGGAGTACGAGGTCCTGCTCACCGAGTCCAAGGCCGGGATCAATGCGTATCTCGCCGGGCTGTCGGGTGAGGGACTGCCCCGGTCGATCGCCGACGTCATCCGCTTCAACGACGCCCATCGCGCCGAGAGCATGCCCTACTTCGGCCAGGAGATCCTTCTGCAGGCGCAGGCGAAGGGCGGGCTCGACGCGCCGGCCTATCGCAAGGCGCTCGCGACCTGCCGACAGCAGTCACGCGTCCGCGGCATCGACCTGGCGCTGCGCACCCATCGCCTCGACGCGCTCATCGCCCCCACAGGGGGGCCGGCCTGGCTGATCGACCTGGTGAACGGCGATCATTTCGGTGGTGGGAGTTCGCAGCTGGCGGCGGTCGCCGGCTACCCCACGATCACGGTGCCGGCCGGGCGGATCTTCGGCCTCCCGGTGGGACTGTCGTTCATCGGCGGTGCGTGGGAGGAGGGGAAGCTCGTTAGGCTCGCGTACGCCTACGAGCAGGCGACGCGCGCCCGGCGCGCCCCGCGTTTCCTGGCCACGGCTGAGCTGGCCCCGTAGGAAAGGCGTCCGTCCGGCTGGTGCCGCTGTGGCGAGCGGGGTAGTTTCGCCCCGGGGACGCAGGCGGCGCCGGGCCGTGTCGTGCGACGCGCGCCCCGCGCTCGTTCCCTCACCTTTACCCGCAATACGTCATGGCTGCCGAGTCGGTCTCCTGGGGCGGCGTCGCCGCGCGTGTCGTCGCCGCGGCCGTCCTGGTCTTCGCGACCTACAACCCCGAAGGCTACTCCTTCTATCACTGGGCGGTCGCCCCGCTGCTGCAGGACATCAAGTCGTTCGGCGCGGTGAAATTCCTCGCGGGGACCGTCCTGCTCGCCGGGTGGGTCGTCTACATCCAGGCGACGCGCCGCTCCATCGGCTGGATGGGGGCACTGCTCGTCACGGCGATCGCGGGCGGCGTGATCTGGCTCCTCATCGATCGCCACCTGGTGAGCGCCACCAGCTCACGCGGGATCACCAACGTCGTCCTCATCGCCGTCTCGATCGTGCTCGGCGTCGGGATGTCGTGGTCGCACTTCTCGCGGCGCATCACGGGGCAGGCCGACACCGACGTGGTGTAGCGCGCACGTCGGCGCGTGCCCGCCTCCGCGCGTGCGCGGCCTACGCGCTCACGCGTCCGGCCCGCGTCGCGTCGTCAGGCGAGTTCCGCGTGCAGCGCCTGGCGTAGTTCGCTGGTATCGAGCTGGAAGTCCCAGTGCGGATAGACGGATGGCGATTGCTGCTCGGTCCCGAGGACGTAGCGCACCGAGTGCCCCATCGCATCGGCAAGGGCGTTGTAGCAGGGGACGATGTAGCCCCGCTGCCCGAACAGCACCGTGCGTGCGCCTGACGGGGTGAAGAGGAGGTTGGTGAGCGACGCCCCGACCGGGGAGACCACCAGTGCCGCCTCCGAGAAGAGGTCGCGTTGCTGCGAGACGGTCAGGGCGCTGGGCTCCACGCCTTCAAAGCCGAACTCCCGGCAGACGGCCTCGACCTCCGGCTCGTTGAGGAGGCGTCGCATGGTGGCACCCGATCGGCGCCGCAGGTAGAGCCGTCGCGTGGGGGCCGGCGTGGGGGCCAGGGTGGGGATCGTCAGCTGGCCACACAACCACTGCCACGTGCCGGCGTCGGTGCAGCCGCCGTCCTTGCGGTGGTGCACCGCCGTGACCTCATCGAACTCCGCCACCTCGTCAGGCGCCACCTGCACCACACGATCGAGCGTGATCCCCAGCCACGCCATCGTCTCCACCTGGAACGGCTGCAACGGCGCCGGGACGATGAAGCGGATGTCCGGGTCGGTCAGGACCTCCGGGACCGCGGCGATGCGCCCCAGGCAATCGGCAATCCAGTGGTAGTAGTTGGCGGAGAAGTTCGACGCGAGCAGGAAGGCGCGTCCGCCGCGCACCCGCTCGGCGGTCGGAGAGTGCAGGAGGAGGCGCCGGTCGTCGGTCGCCCACAGGACGCTGTTTCGTCCCTGCGACAGGACGGTGGGGAGGTCGTGGCAGCGGGGGACACCGAACTGCACGTCGGGCTCGTCGACCACACCATGCACGTACGCGCGGTCGCGTCGATCGACGGGGAAGAAGAGGTCGCCCACGACCCGGGCCCCCGTGATGATGCGCACCTCTGAGGGGCCGGTGCGCACCGTGACGCGACGCGCGTGCGCGGTGCCGGCGTGGTGCACGTGATACGCGATCGACCACTCGCGCCGCGCTGGGTCGGCGGCAGACGTGGCCGGGGCGAAGCCGGGGTCGACGGTGAGGATGCCCTGCCGACCCGTCCCGAGCGCGGGGACGAGTTCGGTGAGTTGCGGCTGGCGGAGGAGGTCGAGGGCGGCCGCTTCGTCCTGGTCGGCGAAGGTGGCGAGCGCCCGTGTGATGAGCGTGCCGGCGGTTGCCTCGCACGCCACCGCGCGCTCGGCGAACTTGCGGGCGGCGCTGGCGTGGCCGGCGCGCAGGTCGCATTCGGCGAGCGTGGCCTCGGCCACGGCGTCGTGCGGGGCGAGGGCGACGGCGGTCTGTGCCAGGGCACGCGCCCGTCCCAGCAGCTCGGGGGCGAGCATCATCGGCGCGACGTCGGGGACGCCGATCGCGCGGAAGTCGAGGCGCACCGGCTCGTCCTGCCGGCTCACGAGCGCGGCGTGCCGAATGTGCAGGAAGAGGAGGAGCTCCGCCGCCAGCCGCAACGTCTCGGCGTCGCCGTGCCCGGCGCGGGCGAGCATGGTGGCGCAGGCGGCGAAGGCCTCGAGGTCGCGATACTCGTTGGCGAGCAGCAGGGCGAGCGCCCGGTGCGCGCCAAGGTTCTCGGGGGCGATCGTGATCGCATCGCGGAGCGCCGCTTCGGCCTCGGGTACGCGACCGGCGAAGCGCAACGCCTCGGCGTGGGCCACGAGCGCATCGGCAGGGGCGATCGGGGCGCTGGGCGGTGTGGGGAAGCGAGGAGCGGCGGTCATGCGGAACGCGCGGCGGAAAGGGTGGTGAGGGGGCCGCGAGCGGACACGCGGGTGGCGCGAGGCGGTACGATGAGGCGGACGGTGAGCATGGCGTGTCAGGCCGCGACCGCACCGGCGCCGTCGGCGCCGTCGGCCTGAGAGACCGTCCGTCCGGTCGCCGCGAAGACGAGACGCGCCGCCTTCATCCCCTGCACGATCTGGTCATTGAGTGAGGCCACCCCGAAGCCCGCGGCAGGTGCAACCGGGACGATCGGGAGACCGCACGCGTCGATGCGCTGCCGCATGTCATGGATGGTGTCGCGATTGTCGGCGCTCGGCAAGACGAGCGCGCGGCGAATCCTGATGATCCGGTGCGCCACGAAGCCGGCATCGCCGGTGGTTATCCCGACCCGCGCGAGCGCGGCCTGCGTGAGCGCCAGGAGCGCGTCGTCGTCGGCCGGGGCGTCGGCGCCACCCCATTCGACGCTGAGGCGCACCAGCGCCTCGTCCGGCACGCCGGCGTTGGCGCTCTGGTTGGTGATCCGGAATGGCATGGCCTGGTCGTCCGGGACGATCACCGTCCCCACGTCGGGCGCAGCCATCTCGGCACGCGACACCAGGGCGAGGACGATGACGACCGGGGTTCGCACCACCGGGGCGACGGGGGCGTTCCCCGTGATCGTCGCGAGGTCTTCGAGGTCGTGCCCCCAGATGAGGCGCGTCCCGCGCACGGCGCCATCGTCGAGTTCTACGCGGATCCCCGCCGAGTCCGCGTGCACACCACAGGCCCGTCGAACGATATGCGTCAGGAGCGGTGATCCCTCGAGGCGTCGGACAATGGCTGGCACCAGGTCGGCGACGGCGCCGCCGCGCACGACATGGAACGGGATCTCGGAGAGCAGCTCGTCGCCTCCCGCGAAGGCGGCGGCGAGCGTTTCGGTCCCGAACAGCGGGAGCCACGCCGACCGCGCGTGCCGTGCGAGGAGTTCGGAACTCGGGCTGCCGGTGACCTTTCGCGCAAACGGCTCGAAGCAGCTGTGGTGCAGCACCGCGCCGTGGTTGGCGATGGAGGCCACTTCGTACGAGGCGCTGTCGTCGCGCGGCGCGAGGTGCTGACGCTGGACGTGCTGCGCGTGCTGGTCGGTGGCGAGCATCGCCTCCAGCTCGGCGCGCGCGTGCGCGCGCAGCCACGAGGGGAGGGCGCGAACGCCTTCGAGGCGCGCATCGCACACGAAGTCGGGAATCAAGCGACCGTCCGACCACATGACGAAACCCGGGGCGCGCCCGATCGAGATGCCGAGCGACACCGTGTAGCTGGCGAGCAGGTTTCCGAAGCGCCCGCCGTCGTTCCTCGCGTCGGGATCGTACGTGACGGGATCGGGGAAGCCGGTGGCGTTCGGCTCGCCGAAGTCGAAGACCACCAGCCCACGGTCGAATCGCGCGTCGCCGAGTCGTTCGCCGGCGAAGTGCCCGCCGAGCCGCGACGTGGGCGTGACGAGCGTGACGGGGTGACCTGCCCCCGTCAGCTGGTCGCACGCGACGAGCGCCGCCAGTGAGCCGCCGTAGACGATGGTGGTCACGCGTCGAGTCCCTTGGCCAAGGTGTACTTGGGTGAGACGTCGAAGCCGAGGCTGCGCTTGAAGGACATCTTTCGCTCGTTGGGCACACCGCTCTGGCTCGCGATCCCGAAGTCGAGCAGCGCGATGCCGTGATCGCGGCACCAGTCGTGGATGTGCGCGACGAGCAGCGTGACCGGGCTCAGTCGCTCCACGCCGTCGACCTCGCCCAGATAGAAGATGTAGAGTGCCTCCGCCGAGAGCCGGATGCAGACGCTGGCGGCGATCATCTCCTCTCCGCGGAAGACGCCGAACCAATGCACCGACCCCGGGATCACGGTACTCAACTCGAGGAGTGCCTCGAGCGTCATGGTCATCGGGCGGCCGAGTCGCGTGCGATTCTGCACGTTGACGCTGTAGGCATCGGCGCGCTCGTTGGGGCGGAGCGCACGGGCAAACATCCCCAGCCGATCGGCGCCTTTCACGATCGAACGGTTGGCGCCGGTCATGCGGCTGGCGAGCGGTTCGTCGCCGACCCACACATGGAAGTTGAGATCAGGGGCTGACGGTCGGTAGCCGAGGCGCAGGTAGGCATTCATCCACTCGGCGTGGGCCGCTTCCTCGTGTGCAGCTGGCGGAAGCGTGATCTGGAGGTGGCGGATGTCGCGCGCCCGCAGTTCTGCCTCGGTCACCGCGATCAGGCGCGTGGCGAGCGAGAGCGGAAGCGGTGAGAACGGCGTGTAGTAGGCGCCGTATGGGCCGTGCGCCCCGGAGCGGGCCTCACCCGGCGCCGTCTCGGCAAACCAGGCCGTGGCGAGGACGGCGCCGTTCGACGCATCCAACGCGGTGGCGTACCACGCCCGGTTGAACGACGCCGCGTGCAAGCGAAAGAAGGCCGGCGAGCGGCAGATGTCGGCCGCCGGGGCCAGGCGATCGCCCGGGTCCTGCAACAGTGCGACGTCGAGTGACGTGTCCGCCGAGGGACGACGAATCGCGGGGGCCAGCGGCGAGGAGGCAATGGTATCGTGCTCAGGCATGCGCGGGGCGTCTGGCGTCGGACAGCACGTCGTCGATCACCCGGTCGACGTCGTGGGATGTCATGATGGGCGAGTGTGGAAGGTCCCGCGTCGTCGCGAAGTGCCGCGCGGTCCGGGGAGGGGGCGGCGCGGGGGTGCGCTCACGGGACGGCGCGTTAGGCAGCATGAATCACCCCGCGCGCCTCGAGCCACGACGCATGCTCACGGATGTAGGCGTGCCGTGCATCGCGACTGTCGGTGTCGGCCAGCACGAGCACCACGGTGCCGAGCGCGAAGTCGCGCAGTTCCACCCAGAGCGTCGCCGGCACGAGGACGGCGCCGGTGATGGACGAAATCGGGATGCTCCGCGACGACCGTCCGTCCTCTACACGAATCGTCAGCGCCCCGGCGACGCAGACGATGAGTTCGGAGGTCAGCATGTTGGCATGGTGCCCGCGCGAGCCACCCGTCGGGACGTTGGTGATCACGAGGGCACGACGCACGTCGAAGGGGAGTTCCGAGACGCGCTCGAGCACCGTGAGGCTTCCGCATGCATCGCTGTGCTGCGGGAGCCCGATCAGGCGGCAGTCTCCGACGCTGGCCCCCGCCGTCATGCCGCCGCTCCCAGGCCGAGGCGTGATTCGTCGTATCGATCGCCCATCACCTCCGTGACCCACGCGCGGTTGGCCGCGTACCAGGCTACCGTTTCGGGGAGTGCCTGCGCGAAGGCGCGCTGGGGCGTCCAGTCGAGGGCGGCGGTCGTGCGCGAGGCGTCGACGGCGTAGCGGAAATCGTGGCCGGGGCGGTCGGCGACGTGCGTCACCAGGCGGCGCCGGGTACCGCCGTCAGATGCAATCGCGTCCACGGCGTCGCAGATGGCGTGCACCACGTCGAGATTCGTGCGCTCGGTCGCGCCACCGAACAGGTAGGTCGCCCCGGGCGTCCCACGCTCGAGCGCCGCCACGAGGCCGCGCACGTGGTCCTCCACGTGCACCCAATCACGCACCTGCCGCCCGGTCCCGTACACCGGGATGGCGTCGCCAGCCAACGCCTTCCGGATCACGAGGGGGATCAGCTTGTCCGGGTACTGATACGGCCCGTAGTTGTTGGAGCAGTTGGTGACAATGACCGGGAGCCCGTACGTCTGCCGCCAGGCGCGCGCGAAGTGATCGCTGGCGGCCTTCGACGCGGCGTAGGGTGAGGTGGGGCGGTAGGGTGAGGCCGTGGTGAAGGTCCCCGCGGCGTCGAGTGCGCCGAAGACCTCATCGGTGGAGACGTGCACGAAGCGGAAGTCGCGGCGCCCGTCCGACGGGCGAGCGTTCCAGTAGCGCGTCGCCTGCTCGAGGAGGGTGAACGTCCCCACGACGTTGCTGTGCACGAAGGCGGCCGGTCCGTCGATCGACCGGTCCACGTGCGACTCGGCCGCGAGGTGAATCACCGCGCGTGGACGGTGCCGAACGAAAAGGCCCTCGACCGACGCCGCATTGGCGATGTCGCCGTGCTCGAACGTGTGCAGCGGCGACCGGGCGGCGTGACCGAGCGAGGTCAGGTGACCCGCATAGGTCAGGGCGTCCACGGTCACGACCGGGATGCCGCGCTCCAGGACGAGGTGCCTGACGAGCGCGGAGCCGATGAAGCCTGCCCCGCCAGTGACGAGAATCGGTGCCTCGTGCACGAACGTTCCCCTGGGTGATGGCGGCATGCCGAGCTCGCGAACCCGGGCCGCATCGACGAGGGAAAGGCAAGCCGGGGGCCACCCGGCAACGGCGGGCTGCCGGCGTCGTGTCGTCCCGTGCTAAGTCGTGCGTCGCTGGCGGGTTAGAGCAGCTGACGGGGGCACGCACCCGTCGCGTCCATCGCCCCTGCTCCCCGCCGTCGCGATCGGATCGAGGCACTTCTTGCCGATCGCACGGGGACGTTTCGGTGCACGGCGGCCGATTGTGCCGCTCGTCACCTTCGCAGCGTGCGGCATCAGGGAGGCGCAAGGCGCGGGCGCTGCGCATCGCGGCGAGCGACCACGCGGGTCGTGACCCCCCTCCGGCTCGTGACGTCCTTGGACAGAGTTCGACATGACATCCCTGACCCGCCCGACTCCTCCCGTTCCGATGCCCGCCCTGGGCGCCGGCGCCTCGCGCGCATCGGCAACCCGAGGCGCGGTCTTTCCGCACGTCAGCGCCGGGATCACGACGTCGATCGGGATCCTGATCCTGGTGGGCTGGACGATGCGCGTCCCGGAGATGCGCGCGCTCGGGCCGGCGACGAACGCGTCCACCAATCCCACCGCGGCGCTGTGCTTCGTTGGACTCGGCGCGGCGCTGTGGCTCATGGCAACCTCGATCGAACGAAGTCGTGGCTGGCTCGTGGCGCGCGCGCTCGCCGCGGCGGTCATCGTGGCGGGGGGCGTGCGACTCTTCGGCGCCGTGGTGGGACAGGCGGGCGGTATCGACACGGTCCTCTTCCACGATGCGATGGCCGCAACCGGCGACGGGCGGTCGAATCGCATGGCCGTCGCCGCGGCCGTCAACTTCACGCTGCTTGGGACGTCGATTCTCCTGCTCGCGCACCGAGTGCAGGCGCGCGAAGCGCTGGCGCAGGTGCTCGCCATCGTCGTGCTCGCGCTGTCGCAGGTGGCCTTGCTCGCGCACGCCTATCGCAGTGGATGGTTCGAGACCATCGGGCACTTCAATCGCATGGCCGTGCCGACGAGCGTGGCGTTCTCGCTGATGGCGCTCGGGGTGCTCTCGCTGCGCCGCGAGTCGGGAGTCCTCGCGGTGGTGCTGAGCGATGGCCCTGGCGGGACCATGGCGCGCGGCCTGCTCCCCGCCGGCTTCCTCGCGCCGGCCGTATTCGGCTGGATCGCGATCTGGGGGCTGCGCAGCTCGTCGCGCGCGGAGCAGCCCGATCTCGTCATCATGCTCTTCGTCGTGGCGATGATCCTGGTGTTCGTGGGGCTCATCGCGTGGAACGCGACCCAGGTGCATCACACGCACGTGGACCGCACCCGGGCCGAGGCCGCGCTGCGCGACAGCGAAGTGCGATTCCGGCTGCTCGCCGAGAACGGGAGCGACGTCGTCTCGCTGCACGATCCGTCGGGACGGGTGGCGTACATCTCCCCCTCGTGCGAACGCGTCCTCGGCTTCACACCGGACGAGGTGATGCGCATGAGCCCGTTCGCCATGGTGCATCCGGACGACGGCGACCGGCTGCGCCGGCACTTCGACGACCTCCTGCGCGGGGCACCCGTGACGGCGATCTCCTGTCGCATGCTGCACAAGACGGGGAAGCACCTCTGGCTGGAGATGATGTGGCGCTCGGTGGCCGACGGCGAAGGGCGCGTCGTTAGGCTGCAGGCGTCGTCGCGCGACGTGACCGAACGCAAGGACTACGAGCGCCAGCTCGAGGACGCGCGGCGCAAGCTGCAGACGCACCAGGAGAGCCTGCTCGAGGCGAATGCCCGCTTGGCGGCGCTCGCCTCGCACGATGGCCTCACGGGGCTCAAGAACCGGCGCGCCTTCGAGGAGCGCCTGGTCGAGGAACTCGCACGCATCCGGCGCAGCGGGCAGCCGGTCTCGTTGCTCCTGCTCGACATCGACCACTTCAAGGCGTTCAACGACTCCTTCGGCCATCCGCGCGGCGACGAGGTCCTGCGGTCAGTCGCCCGACTCCTGAGCCGGGCCATCCGCGACACCGACATCGCCGTCCGCTACGGCGGCGAGGAGTTCGCGATCGTGCTCCCGAACACCGACCCCGAGGGCGCGGCGATGATGGGAGAGCGGTTGCGCCTCGCGATCGAGGAGGCGCCGTGGGCCGAGCGTGCGATCACGATCAGCGTCGGCGCGGCCACGGCCACGTCGCACACCACCGTCGTGACCGAACTGCTGGAGCACGCCGATCGCGCGCTCTACCGGTCCAAGCAGGGCGGGCGCAATCGCGTGACGCTCGCCGAGGCGGCCTAGCCGCCACCGCGCCACTGGCCGGTGGATGGGATTCCGGCTGGCGCGTTGCGCTCGCCCCCCGGGGGCGGGAGCGCCGAGGGCGGTCCCGGGTGCTTGGCATGGTGCACTCCGGCGGGCTAATGTGAGCGGACCTTCGCTCGACTGTTCCCGTCATCCCTTCGCTCCTGCCCGCATGCGCCTCCGTCTCGTTCTCGCGAGTGCCGTCACGCTCACGTCGTGCTTCGCCGCCGCCGCTGCGGCGCAGGGGACCCGCCCGCTCAAGGCGAGCGACTTCTACCACCTGCGCGATGTCGGCGCCCCACGCATCTCCCCGGACGGGGCCTGGGTCGCCTACACCGTCGCCACCACCGACTCGGCCAAGGACAAGTCCGATAGCGACGTCTGGATGGTGAGCTGGGACGGGACGCGGACACTGCGCCTGACGAGCTCTCCCGAGGGCGAGTCGAACCCGCGCTGGTCGCCCGACAATCGCTATCTCTCATTTGTCTCGGGACGATTCGAGAGCAAGGGGGGGCAGCTCTGGTTGCTCGATCGTGCCGGTGGCGAGGCGGTGCGGCTGACGGACCTCAAGGGTGGGGTCGCCGACTACGAGTGGTCCCCCGACGGGACGCGCATCGTCGTCACCTCGCACGACCCCGACCCCGAGGAGGCCAAGCCCGACTCGCTGAAGGACAAGAACCCCAAGCCGATCGTCGTCGACCGGTACGCGTTCAAGCGCGACTATGCCGGCTACCTCAACCGGCAGCGCGATCACCTCTGGATCGTCGACGTCGCGACGAAGAAGGGCGTGCAGCTGACGACCGGAGACTTCGACGACCGCATGCCGCGCTGGTCGCCGGACGGACGGCGCATCGCCTTCGTCTCCCGGCGTGAGGGCAAGGACCCGGACCGCGAGAACAACAGCGACGTGTACGTCGTCGATGCCGTCGCCGGGTCGACGCCGCAGCGCCTGACGAGTTGGCGGGGCGACGACGCGGAGCCCGTGTGGAGCCCCGACGGGGCGTGGATCGCCTACCTGCAGTCCGGCGAGCCGCAGCTCTCGGCGTATGCGCAGGAGACCATCGCGGTGATCCCCAGCACCGGCGGGACGCCGCGCCTCCTCGCCGCCACGCTCGACCGCGATGTCGGCGACCTCTCCTGGACCCCCGACGGCCGCACGATTCGTTTCATTCTGGGGGATGACCGTGCCGTGCACCTGGCGACCGTCCCCGCCGAGGGCGGGGCGGTGACGCGCCTGATCGACGGACGGCGCGTCATCTGGACGTACGATGCCGCGCCCGACGGGCGCCTCGTCGCGCGCGCCGCCACCGCGACGACGACACCGGAGCTCTTCGCCGTCGAGAAAGGGGCGCTGCGCGCGCTCACCCACGTCAACGACTCCCTCCTCGCGCAACTCGCCCTCGGCACCACCGAAGACGTCGACTTCAAGAACAAGGACGGGCTGACCGTTGGCGCGCTCCTCGTCAAGCCAGCCGGGTTCCAGGTCGGGAAGAAGTATCCACTGCTCCTCTGGATTCACGGCGGCCCCAACGGGCAGGACCAGCATGCCTTCGCCTTCCAGCGGGAGCTCTACGCGGCCAACGGCTACCTGGTGCTCGCGGTGAACTACCGCGGGAGCAGCGGGCGTGGGCAGGCGTGGAAGAAGGCGATCTTCGCCGACTGGGGCAACAAGGAGGTGCAGGACCTCCTGGCCGGCGTCGACCACGTCATCTCGTTAGGGATCGCCGATCCGGAGCGCCTGGGCATCGGCGGCTGGAGCTACGGCGGGATCCTGACCGACTACATCATCGCCACCACCACGCGCTTCAAGGCGGCGAGCAGTGGGGCGGGGAGTGCACTGCAGACGACGATGTACGGTACTGACCAGTACATCTATCAGTACGAGAACGAACTCGGCGCTCCGTGGAAGAACCCGAAGCTGTGGGAGAAGCTCTCGTATCCCTTCTACAAGGCCGACCGGATCAAGACGCCGACGCTGTTCATGGGGGGCGAGAAGGACGCCAACGTGCCCATCACCGGCAGCGAGCAGATGTACATGGCGCTCAAGTCGTTAGGCGTGGATGCCCAGCTGGTCGTCTATCCCGGGCAGTTCCACGGCATCTCGCGCCCGTCGTTCGTGCTCGACCGATACCAGCGCTATCTCGGCTGGTACGACAAGTACCTGCGCCCGATCACCCCATAGCGCGAAGCGGCGAGTCGCGCGAAGCGGCGAGGCGCGCGTGGCGCGGCGTCCGGGCGAATGCTGCGATCCCTCCCCGGATCGCGCGCCCGAACGCCGCGCCGCCTGACGACGTCCGCTAGAACTTGCCGCTGGCGACCAGGACGCCGGCCGCCGTCTTCACCTCGACCACCTGCCCCGTCACGCTCATCGGGACCGACTGGCCCAGCGTGGAGTTGAGGTTGATGCTCGCCTGGCGCAGCGTATTGGTCACCTGCGTCGACCCCACCTTCGCCCCGCCCACGAAGAAGTTCACCGACGTCCCGGCCGCGACGTTCTCGATCTCGATCTGCAGCTCACGCTCGCTCGGCTTCGACGACCACTTCGCCTTCCCCTTGGCGTTGGCGTACGGCGACACTCCCTTGAGGGCGATCTCGAGGCGCACGCGATTGGCGCTGGACGAGCTGCTCGACGAACTGCTCGACGAGCCCGAAGCACTGGACGCCGCGCTGTCCGATGACGAGGACGCGATCGCCTGCGGCGAGGCAGGGCCGGTGCTGTCGGTGCTGCAGGCGGTGAGGGCGCTGGTGGCGATGAGCAGAAGGGCGGCGTGGCGGAACGTCATGGGGGCATCCTCGGGTGATGGCGGCGCGACGATGCGCCTGAAGGGTTCGCATCCGGAGTGGTGCGACGCCGGCGTCTGCAGCATCGCCGGGCGTGCCCCGAGGAATGGCAAGTGCGGCGCCCGCGTGCGCAGCAACCCAAGTGGCGGTCCCGCAAGGAGTTGCGAAAACGGCACCGCATCGAGCGGTGCCGTGACGCGATGCAGTGCTGTATCGCGGCGTGCCAGCGGAGACCTCGCGATGCGTGCGCTCGCGATGCGTGCGCTCCGGCCGTTAGGCTCGGGCGAAGAGGCCGGCCATCAGTTGGCAGAGCACCGCCCCCACCACCGTCATCGCCAGCCCCCAGGCCAGGAGCTTGTTGAAGAGGGCGCGCGAGGCCAGCGGGCTCGACACCGCGGCGACACACAGTGCCCCAAGCGTCGACAGCGGCGACACGTCCACCAGTGCCGAGCCCACGTTGATCGACAGCGCGACCGCGAGCGGGTCGCCGCCGCCGACCTTTTCCACCAACGTTGCGGCTGTCGGAAGGAAGGCGGGAAGGACGACCCCCGAGGTGCTGCTGTATGTCGAGATGGCCCCGGTCACGAAGGCGATCACGCCGTTGAGGGTGACCGGCGTCGCCAGGCGCGCGAGCAGCGTCGTGAAGAGGTCCATCCCCCCGGTCTTCTCCAGGAGGGCGATCAGGAGCGAGACGCCGCACACCATCAGGATCACCCCCCACGGCACCTTCCGGATCGCGGCCTGTTCATCGCCCGCCCGCGCCAGAAGGAGGAGCGCCGCCGTCCCGAAGGCCGACATCCCGAGGTTGAGCTTGAACCCCACGACGCCGACGATCCACGCGAGGATCAGGAGACTCGTCAGGCGCTGGTGTCCGCTGAGCGCCACATCGGTCGCGGCCACCGCCGTCGCCGCGCGCGACTCGCCAGCGGGCGCGACCTCGCGCCGGCCGCTGAGCACGAGGTACGCCGCCAGTGCCACGAGCGCGTGCGCGGCGAAGTTGGCCGCCCATACCCGCCACTCGTGTCCCCCCAACCCGCCCTTCGCCATCGCGTTGTTGGCAATCACGCCCACCGACGAGATGGGGGAGAGGTTCCCGGCGTTCGCCCCGTTGGCCACCATCAGCGCGGTCAGGAAGTGCGACACGCCCGTGCGCTCGCTGATGGCCATCGCCAGCGGAATCACCAGCGCCACGCTGGAGATGGCGCCGGGCCCCACCGTGGAAATGGCGAAGGCGATGAGGAAGAAGAGGACCGGGAGCACCCGCGCATTGCCGCGCGCGGCGCGCACCGCGTGCTGCGCGAGTCGCTCCAGCGTCCCGTTGGTGTCGGCGATCGCGAACAGCAGGGTGACGCCGGTGAGCGTGAGAAAGAGCGTGATCGGGAAGCCCGCCATGACCACGTCGGGCTTGAGCCCGGCGGCGTACACGCCGATGACCCACGCGAGGGCGACCGCCAGCAGCCCCACGTTGATGCGCGACGTCATCGACAGCGCCAGCGCGACGACGAGTGCGAGGAGCGACAGGATGGCCGGGGTCACGGCGCGCCTGGCGTCCACGGCGGGAGCAGGTGCCGCTGCACCTTGCCTAACGCCGTGCGCGGGAGCGCGTCCACCCGCACGAAGGCGCGCGGAACCTTGAAGCTCGCCAGCTGCCGGCGGCACTGCTCACCCAGCCCCGCGAGCGCCCCCTCGTCGTCAGCGACGACGTAGGCCACGGGGAGCTCGCCGCGGCGCTCGTCCGGCACGCCGACCACGACGGCCTCGCGAACCCCCGCGCACTCCAGGAGCAGCTCCTCGATCTCGCGCGGGTAGATGTTGAAGCCGCCGGAGATGATGAGGTCCGAACGGCGCCCGCACAGCGTGTAGTAGCCATCGGCGGAGCGCCGGGCGAGGTCGCCGGTCCGGAACCAGCCGTCGACGAACGCCTCGGCGTCGGCATCGGGGCGGCGCCAGTAGTGCCGAATGACGTTCGGGCCGCGCACGAGCAACTCGCCGACGTCGTCGACCGCAACCTCGCCTCCGTCGGCCGCGACGATGCGCGCCGACACCCCGGGAAACGGCAGCCCCACCGCCCCGGGGCGCCGCTCCCCTTCATACGGGTTGCCGATGTTCATGAGCGTCTCGCTCATCCCGTAGCGCTCGAGGATCGTGTGCCCGTAGCGCGTGCGGAACGCCTCCAGCGTCGCCGCCGAGAGCGGCGCCGAGCCGCAGACGAAGAGTCGCATGCGCCGGCCGATGCGCGCCGCCACGTCGGCGGGAAGCTCGAGCAGGCGCACGTACACGGTCGGCACGCCGAAGAAGAGCGTCGGCTGGAACGCCTCGAACAGCGCCGCCGCACGCGCCACGTCGAAGCGCTCCGCCAGCCGCATCCGGCACCCGGTGATGAGCCACGCGATGATCCCGTTGCCCAACCCGTGCACGTGGAAGAGCGGGAGGACGGCGAGGTAGCGATCGTCACTCGTTATGCGCCAGCACGCGGCGAGCGAGACTCCGTTGGCGAGGAAGTTGTTGTGCGAGAGGACTGCCCCCTTCGAGCGCCCGGTCGTTCCCGACGTGTAGACGATGGCCGCCGCCGCGTCGCCATCGATCGCCCGGCGGACGGTCGAGTCCTCTTCCCCTGCGGCATCGCGCACGAGGGCCGCGATCTCCCACACCGCCGTCGAGGCGGGGAAGAGCGAGGCCCCCTCGTCGCCGGCCACCACCACCGCCACGGGTTCGGCGTCGCTCACGATGTGGGCGATTTCGCGCTCCCGGTACAGGATGTTGATCGGGACGACAATCACCCCGAGCTTCACGCAGGCCAGGAAGAGATCGATGAACTCGGCGCGATTGGGGAGGTAGAGCGCGAGGCGATCTCCCGGCTGCACGCCGCGACGCTCGAGGAGGCGCGCCAGGCGGTTGCTGCGCGCGTCGAGCGCACCGAAGGTCAGCGTCTCGACGGTGCCATCGGCGCGCTCGTGCTCGAGCGCGGGGACGTCGCGGCGCCCGAGGAGCGAGAGGTCGAACAGGTCGAGAAGTTGCATGGCGGCGCTAACCTAGCGCCTGCACGGCGCGCCGCCAGTTCAACGCGCGTGCACCGCCTTCCCTTCGTCCGCCCGCGGGCCGGCGCTCGCCGGCCCGCCGGTGATCAGATCGCGGGGACCATCACCTGGTGCTCACCGCGCTCGTACACCACGCTCGCGCGCCCCACCAGGAGCGGATCGAGCGGACCGATCGCCTCGAGCACCTTGCTCTTGTAGGGGAGCTTGTGAAGCACGTAGCGCATCGCATTCAGGCGCGCGCGCTTCTTACAGTCGGACTTGATCACCGTCCACGGCGAGTCGGCGGTGTCGGTGTAGAAGAACATCGCTTCCTTCGCCTTCGTGTACTCGCTCCACTTGTCGATCGAGGCCATGTCGACGGGGGAGAGCTTCCACTGCTTGAGCGGGTGCGACTTGCGCTCCTTGAACCGGCGCTTCTGCTCCTCGCGGCTCACCGAGAACCAGAACTTGATCAGGTGCACGCCGCTGCGCACGAGGTTGCGCTCGAACTCGGGACACTGGCGCATGAACTCCGTGTACTCGTCAGGCGAGCAGAAGCTCATCACCCGCTCCACGCCGGCGCGGTTGTACCACGAGCGATCGAACATCACGATCTCCCCCGCCGTGGGGAGGTGCTGCACGTAGCGCTGGAAGTACCACTGGCCGCGCTCCACCTCGCTCGGCTTCTCGAGGGCGACGACACGCGCACCGCGGGGATTGAGGTGCTCCATGAAGCGCTTGATCGCTCCGCCCTTGCCGGCGGCATCGCGCCCCTCGAAGAGGATGATCACCTTTTGCCCCGTGGCCTTCACCCACTGCTGCAGCTTGAGCAGCTCCACCTGCAATCCGTACTTGTGCCGCTCGTAGTTCTTGCGCGACATCAGGTTCTTGTACGGATAGCCCCCGGAGCGCCAGTCGTCGGCCAGCAAGGCGTCGGCGTGCTCGGAGTGCGTGCGCTCGGCCTGCCGCCCGTGCGCGAGAATCGCATCGCGCAGGGCGGTCACGTCATCGGGCGAGGCGCCGTGCATGATCGCGTCGAGCGAGTCGATCAGCGTGGCGATCTTCCCCGGGGGCGAGGAGGCGATGATGTCCCTCACCGCCGTCTCCTTCGACGTGCGCGCGGCCACCACCGCTTCGCCCACGGAGAACTGTTCGATCGCCTCGGGCGATGACAGGCTGGGGGCGATGTCGCCCGCTGTCATGGCGCGATCGCCTCCACGCTTGGTGGACACGGCGCGACGGCGGCGCGCCGCACTGGCCGATGTCCCGCGTGACTTCCTGCGTGGCGTCTCGCGAGGTGTCCCGCGGGACTTCCCCGCGGCCTTTCCGCGGGCGCTCGCGCCGCTCGTCGCAGCTGACGGTGCGTTGTCACGCGACGTCGCCCGCTCGGACGGCGTGGCGGTGGACGTGGCAGCCTTCGCGGGGGTGGTCTTCTTGCGTTTGGCGCTCATGACGTGTGCCGAAGTGGGGAGCTGGGACATACCACAGTATCGGCGTCGCGGTACGACGCCGTCACTGCTCGTGCGGTGCGGCGCCAATGCTGGCCGCCCGATGCAACCTTCACCCGGTACGCCCTCGAACCCAGTCCCTTCTCCCCGACAGCGGGGGAGGGCGAAGCCTGACGCGGCGGCGCGGCGTGCGCACGGCGCGACCGCCCTCGAGACCGCCCGAGGAGACTAGTCGCGCTGGCCGCCGCCCACGCGCGCGAGGTGCTCCCCCAGCACGTTGACCGAGAGCACGGTCACGAAGATCGCCATGCCGGGAAAGACGGCGAGCCAGGGTTCGGAGGTCAGCGTGGTTTGCGCCTGGTACAGCATGTTCCCCCAGCTTGCCGCCGGGGGCTGCACGCCCACGCCAAAGAAGGAGAGCGCGGATTCGAGGAGGATGCCGCGTCCGACCGACAGCGTCGCCGAGACGGCGATCGTCCCCAGCACGTTGGGGAGGATATGGCCGGCGAGGATGCGCACGGCACCCACGCCCGTGGCCTGCGCCGCCTCCACGAAGCCGCGCTGCGCGAGCGAGAGCACCTCGGCGCGGACGACTCGCGCCGTCTCCATCCACCCCGCCACGCCCACCAGCACGATGAGCAGCGGAATGGACGGCTGCAGGATGGCGGCGACGATCATCAGGAACGGGAGTCGCGGGATCGCCAGCATCGCGTCGGTGAGGCGCATGAGCGACGCGTCGACCCATCCCCCCACGAAACCGCCCACCGCCCCGACCGCCGAGCCTAACGCGACAGAGAGCAGGGCCGAGAGGAAGCCAATGGCGAGGGAGACGCGGGCGCCCGAAAGGACGCGCGCCAGGACGTCGCGCCCGAGTTCGTCGGTCCCGAACCAGTGCGCCATCGAGGGGGCGGCTCGGCGCGCCGTGAGGTCCATCGCTTCGCTCGCGGTCGCGGCCAGCCACGGGGCGAGCACCGCGGCCAGTGCGATGGCCGCGAGTACGACCAGCGCCGCGCGCACTCCCGGCGGGAGTGCCCGCCACCGGCCGGGCGGCGACGTGGAGAGCGATGCGGCGGGCGCCGTCATCCACGTACCCGAGGATCGAGCCATCGATAGCTCAGGTCGGCGACGAGGTTGAGCACGATCACGGCGGTCGACGAGACCATCAGGAACGCCATGAGCACCGTATAGTCGCGACGCGCGAGCGCTTCCGTGAAGAGCCCGCCTAGCCCCGGCCAGGCGAAGACGCTCTCGGTCACCACCGCGCCCGACACCATGATCGCTGCGTCGAGCAGGACGATGGTGACGAAGGGGAGGAGGGCGTTGCGCAGGGCATGCACGAAGACCACCTGGCGCTCCGGCACGCCGCGTCCGTGTGCAGAGAGGATGAAGCGCTGCGCCAGGACCGCGAGCATCCCGCTGCGCAGGTAGCGCGTCCACACGGCCGCATGCACCGTCGCCAGCACCGTGGCCGGGAGGATGATGTGCCGCAGGCGGTCGAGCAGGTCGCCGCCGAGGATCGAGCTCCGACCCGACGACGGGAGCCAGCCTAACGAAACGGCGAACAGGAGCTGCAACAGGAGCCCGAACCAGAACGTCGGGAGCGAGATCCCGGCGAGCGTGAGCGTCGTGACCGTGCGGTCGAACAGGCTGCGCTGGCGCGCGGCCGCGAGCACCCCGATGGGGAGGGCGGCGACGAAGGCCAGGACGAGCGACGCCAGGATGAGCTCCAGCGTCGCCGGGATGCGTTCCGCCAGTCGCACCGTGACCGGGCGTCCGTCGGCGAAGGAGAAGCCCCAGTCGCCCACCACGAATCCCCGGAGCCAGGCCAGGTACTGGACCGGGAGCGAACGATCGAGCCCTAACGAGCGCTTGAGTCGCTCGATGTCCTCGGGGCGGACGTTGGGATTCTCCAGGTAGATCGCGAGCGGCCCCCCGGGCGCCGCGTGCAGCAGCGCGAAGACGAGGACCGAGATGACGAGCAGGAGCGGGAGCGCCTGGGCAAGGCGGCGGGCGACGGCGGTCAGCACGCGAGGATCTTACCGCCGTGGCTCGGGGAGGCGCGAGTGGGAAAGCGGATGAGCGGCACGTCACCGCGCCGCCGACCCTTCCTGAAGCGTCTACTCCGGCGACTCCGGCAGCACCTCGAGCATGAGCGTGTCGAACGCCAGCCCGTCGTCCCCGTAGTCGAGCGCCAGCTCCGCGGCGTAGATCCCTGGCTCGGCGGGGAGCGTCCACGTCACGGAGGACGACGACGAGTCCGACAGCGTTCCCGCGCTCACGTCCCAGCTCCGCGAATGCGCGCCGCGATACGGCGTGTGCGCCTGCAGCAGCGCCTGTCGCCCGACGTGCTGCACCAGCACGATCTCGGCGCGCTGTCGCGCGGGGAGCGGCAGCGTATCGAGCACCACCTGGGCGATGGTGGCCGAACCCGGGACCGCCGTGACGATGAAGTTGCGCCTGAAGGTGCACGACGTCCCCGCGTCGCCGGTGAGCGTCCCCTCGAAGGTGAAGCTGATGCTCAGGCTCGGCGCTCCGCCGAAGGGGAAGACGACGATGAAGGGGAGTCGCGACCCGTCCGGCGGCGTGGTGATGCGCCCGATCGCCCCCGCTCACCGCGGTGATGCGTGCGCCGCCATGGGTGAGGTGTCAGGTGGTGCAAGTCGACCGTTGCCGACCGTGTTGCCCCGCGGGCGCGCGCCCCACGTTTCGGGGGGTGCCCTGGCCGAAGTCGAGGGCGGGGGCGAAGATCAGCGGAGGCCCACAGGACCCCCCCCGAACCTCCCCCGGGGCGCGTCGGGGGGGCGGGGTTGCCCGCTCCCCGCCCCGCCGCGCCGCGCGGCGGCCGCGCGGGGCCCGCGGACCTCCGCCTACTGCTTCGCCCCGCCCTCCACCTCCCACTCCCACACGTTCCAGAAGATCCCCGTGTTCGTCGGGTTCCCCTTGAAGTGCTTGAGCGTTGCCGGCACCGCGTCCAGCCGCGTCACGTTGTACAGCGGGATCTCGGGCGCGAGCTCCGCGAGCCGCTGCTGCGCCGCCACGAGCAACGCCCGCCGCGGCCCCTGCGCCACCGTCCGGTCGGAGGCGTAGAGCAGCGTGTCGAGCGAGTCGTCGGCGACGTAGTTGATGTTGCGCCCGGCGGGCGGCGTTCGGTCCGAGGCGAAGAACAGCGTGATCTCCGGATCGCTCGGCATGTGCCACCAGTGCAGCATCGCGTCGAACTTCCCTTCGAACCAGAGCGAGGAGATGGAGGTGCCGTCGACCAGTTGGATCTTCACGTCGACCCCCACGTCCTTGAGTTGCTTCTGCACCGCCTGTGCAATGTTCTCGCGGATCGCAAAGCCGGCCTGCGTCATCAACGTGAACGCGAGCGGGGTTCCGTCCTTCTCGCGCAGGCCATCGTTGTTCGCATCCGTCCACCCCGCCTCGTCGAGCAGTGACTTGGCCGTCGCCACGTCGTACGGGTACTTCCGCACACTGTCGGTGTAGGCCCACGACAGCGGCTGGATCGCCCCGTCGATCACCGGCGCCAATCCGTCGAGCACGGTCCGGGTGAGCAACTCGCGGTCGATCGCATGGATCAGCGCCCGCCGCACCCGCACGTCCTTGAACGCGGCGACACTGCGCTGGTTGAGCGTGATGTGCTCGTACGAGTTCCCCATCATCTGGTGGATCGTGAGTCCGGGGACCTCCTTCAGTTCGCGGTACTTGTCCCACGGGACGAGGGCGGCCACGTGCGCCTCACCGCTCTTGAGCTGGTTGATGCGGGTGGTGGTGTTGGCGATGAACTTGAAGAGGATGCGCTTGATCTTCGGGTACTCGGCGCCGCGCCAGTAGCGGTCGACCTTGTCGAGCAGGATGTACTCACCCGTCTTCCACTCGGTCACCTTGTACGGCCCCGTGCCTAACGGGCTCCGGTTGTACTCGGTGGCCGTGTCGATGTCCTTCCCCTCCAGCACGTGCTTCGGGAGCGCACCACGGATGAACTGGATCTCGTACGGCGCGTACGCCTCCTTGTAGTGCACGACGGCGGTGAGCGAGTCGGGGGTATCGACCGAGGTGATGCGGTCGAAGCCGTCGGTGCTCTCCGGGTTGTAGTTGGGCGAGTTGATCGCGTCGACCGTGAACTTGACGTCGGCCGAGGTGAACGGGACGCCGTCATGCCACGTCACGCCGGGACGGATCTTCCACGTCACGTCCATCCCACCGTCGGGGCGCATGACGACTCCGCCGTTCTCCGGCGTCGGCACCTCGGTCGCCAGGAGCGGGACGACGTTCATCTTCTCGTCGGTCGTCACCAGCCCCTCCACTACGCAGGTCTGCACGTCCTCGAGGATGTGCGTGCTGAAGCGATTGAGCGTGTCGGGTTCGCGGTCGTAGGCGATGATCAGCAGGTCGTTCGACGGGCCGCCGGCCGTGCCGCCTGGTCCGCCGTCTCGCGCGCACGCGGCGACTGTGAGCATCATCAGCGACGCCGCACGAATAGGCGCCACGACACGGCGCTGGAGGGACGACCGGAACCGGACGAATCGCGACATCGAGTTCTGCACCGAAAGGAAGGGACAAGCGGACGGCACCGTCTGGCGCCCCCCGCAATCGATCAGGAGTGCGGCGCGGCCGCCATCAGCCGGGCCACCAGCGCCACGGGGATCGCGCCGTACGAAAGGAACGTGTCGTGGAACGCGCGGAGCGCGAACGATTCCCCGCGTCGTGCATGCTCCCGCTGGCGCAGGGCGTGGATCTGCGACGTGCCTAACCAGTACATCAGCGCCGTCCCGGGGAACATCGAGTTCTTCACCGC
This sequence comes from Gemmatimonadota bacterium, assembly GCA_016719105.1. Lineage (NCBI taxonomy): Bacteria > Pseudomonadati > Gemmatimonadota > Gemmatimonadota bacterium. The sequence continues at coordinate 392,325 of JADKAQ010000004.1, forward strand.
CTCGCCGTGCGCCGCCGCGGCGGGCATCCCCACCTGGTCGACGTACAGCGACACCGCCTCCTCGAAGCTGCGCATCCCGCAATGGAACTCCAGGTCCACCAGCGCGCGCGCCAACATGCGCACCCGCGTCTGCTGCTCCGACACCCGCTCTTCCGGCGTCAGGAAGCCGCACTCGTCCATGAGGTCGGTCGCGTAGCACGCCCACCCCTCGGCCATCGTCCCGCCAAGGAACATCGCAATGCGTGAGGCGCAGTCGACGGCGGCAATGCGCCCGACCTGAAGCGGGGCGCGCGCCCCCTTCCGGTTCTGCACGTGATGCCCAAGCGCGCCGTGATGCACGACATGGTTGAGCTTGATCACGCTGTCGTTCCACCCCCGCAGGTGACGCTCCAGCGCCTCACCCGCCAGCCCCTCGATAGGCGCCACGACGTAGTCGTGCACCGCCGGCCACTCCAGCGGCGCCGGCGATCGGTAGAACAGGTAGTAGAGCGACGGGGCCGCCTGACGAGTCGCCTCGGGGTAGGGGACGAAGCGGATGGGCGCCTCGGGCCAGGTCACGAGCCCTCGTCCGGCGGAGAGCGCGTAGCACGCGTCCCACGTCCGCTGGAAGGCGCCGTAGTACTCGTCAGGCGTCGGGTGCGCGGCGGCCAGGCGCTCCTGCACGGCGACGAGCCCAGCCGGGTCGATCGCCCGCGCCATCTCGTCCAGCCTCTGGCGCTCGGCGGCGAACGCGTCGCGCACCTCGGCGAGCAGGTCGTCGACGGAGCGCGTGCACCAGTGGCCGCGCCGCACCAGCAGGTCGAGCAGGTCACGCCCGCACGCGCGCGCGGGCACGGCATCGCGCGCCAGCCCCGCCACTTCGGCGGCGAACGCCTCGACGGCGCCTAACGCCATGTCCGCCTCACGCCGCAGCGCGTCGCGCAGCTCCTCGGGGAGCTCGGGTGCGGCGCGCCACTGGTCGAGCCCGGCGCCGAGCAGCGACCGCGCGCCGTCGCACTCCTTGAGCGCCTTGTCGGCCCACGTCGACGGCACCGGCGCTTCGGCCACCACGGCCAGCGCCGTCGCCAGGAAGCGCGGGAGCTGCGACAGCCGGGCGCGCACCATGCGCGCGCGCTGCTCCACCGGCGCAAAGTCGCGGATCATCAGTGCGATGATCGCGAACGTCGCCTCCCCGATCACCAGCGACGGATTCCCCCGTTGGAACTGCCGCCCGTCGAGCTCCGCGAGCTGGATCTCGAGAAAGGAATCGGCCAGCGCCCGATCGATCGCGTCCCAATCGCGCGCGGCGATCGCGCCCTCGAGCGCCTCCCCGACGGGCGCCGTCAGCTGCACCCGCTGTGAGCGCATCTGCGACTGTAGCCGCGCCACTCCCGCCGGCGACCAATCCGGCAACCGATGGTCATGCGCGTGCATGCCGGTGAACGTCGCATTCACCGGCCGGGCGGCGTAGTACGCGTCGAGAAAGGCCGCCATCGCCTCCCCCGGTGGCGGCGTGACGGGAGCCGCCTGTAACGGGGTGACGCGCGCGGCCTCGCCGCGCGCGTATTCGTCTTCCCGTCTTCTCGTCTTCTCGTCTTCTCCCACGATACGTGGACCTACCGCGGCAGCGGCAACGACACCCACCGACGCTCGCGAAATGACGCTTCCACGCCGTTGATCACTTCCTGCACCCGCGCCCCATCCATGAAGCTCCCTTCGTTCTCATCGCCGTCGGAGAGGATCTCCCCGATGAACGACGCCGTGAGGTTGGCGTAGAAGAGCGTGCGCCACGACTCCTCCTTCGTCCCGCCCGGCGGGTAGAACTCGGGCGGGACCGGGATCTCCTTGAACTCCACGTCGTTCGGCTTGGCGGCCTTGAGCGACTCGCACACGCCGAACTCCTCGACCAGGCGGCAGATCAAGGCCCCCTCGCTCCCGTAGATGCGCGCCTCGATCCCGGGATAGTTCCCCACGGTCACGAATGAGGTCTGGATGGAGCCTAACGCGCCATTGGCAAACTCGCCGATGAAGATGTCGCCGTCGTCGATGTTCATCCGCATCACGCGCCCCGTGGCGCGCACCATCCGCTCGGGGATGAAGTTGCGCATCGTCCCGACCACTTCCTTGTAGTCGGCGCCCACGGCCCAGGCCCCGATGTCGATGATCGGCGCGCCGTACCCCTCGAGCGACGACACCTGCAGCACCGACTGGTCGGCGTCCACGTCCACCTGGCGCAGCGGGTTCATCGGATCGAGCCACTGCGAGTTCTGCTCGTAGCCGTTGAAGATGAACGGCGTCCCGATGAACCCCGTGTCGATGAGGTGCTTCATGTACCGCATGGCCGGCGCATAACGAAACGTGAAGCCGAGCTTCGTCTTGAGCCCCTTGGACTTCGCCAGCTCGGCCGCGCGGATCGTGTCGCGGAAGTCGAAGGCCACCGGCTTCTCGCACAGCACGTGCTTCCCCGCCTCCAGCGCGGCCCACGACAGCTCGAAGTGCGTCGCCGATGGCGTGCACACGTCGATCAGGTCGATATCCTCGCGCGCCAGCACCTCGCGATGATCGCTGTACACGCTCGGGATCCCGAACTCCGCCGCCAGCGCCTCGGCCATGTGGCGCTGCGGGTCGCAGATGGCGACGACCTCGCACCGCGCATCGCGCTTGAAGCCGGGGATGTGCGCGAGTCGCGCCCATGCGCCGGCGCCGAGGACTGCCACGCGCACGGTGCGCGCGGAATCGTTGCTCTGTGCTGCCACGTCGTTCCTTGCCGTCGGCCGTTCAGGTGGAAAGCGTACGAACGGCGGCGAATGTACGTGGCGTCATCGAGGGGAGCCAGCGCGAACCGGCCCGACTCCCCATGCGCGGTCGCGCGACTCGCTAGGCGGCGTCGACGCGCGTCACGCGGTCGGCTGCTTCGGCCCGACCCGGGAGGCGATCGGCCGAAGGCTCGGCGATGAGGCGCATCACGTGCGCGCGTTGCAGGTAATAGAGCCACCCGCCGTACAGCGCGGCGGTGAGCAACACGACGCCGCGCGCGACCGAGGCACCGTGCCCCGCATGGAAGCCACGGACCCCCTCGCCCAACAGGGCGGCCGTGCTCCCCCACGACAGCAGTCGCGGGAGCGCCCGCCGATAGCTCGGCACGATACGACCGCGGAACTCGGCCACCATGTAGCCCAGCAGCGTGAACGAGGCGACCTGCTCGAGGAAGCGCAGGATCTCGACCTTGGTCCACTCCGACGCGACCCCTGGGAATCCGGCTCCGATCTGCCACGATGCGGTTCCGCCCAACAGCGGCGCGAGCGTGAGCAGCACCATGTACGCGGCATAGGCAGGAGCCGCCGACATCAGCAGCGGTACCTCGAATCGACGGTTGGCCGAGGTGGGGATGAACTCACGCGTCCCCTGGATCAACGCCAGCGCCGCGACCACTACCGAGCCGCCGATCACGATCGCCGGCCGCATCGGCAGCGACGGAAAGGTCCCGGCCATGAACCAGATCGCGGCCCCCACGGCGGTGGCCCGCGCCCCCAGCGCTCGCGCCGGGCCGAAGTGATACCGTTGCATCCCCCCCAGCAGCGACGCGCCGAAGACGCCGAGTAGCAGCGCGAGGATTCCCCGCTCGATCTCACTCCCCGAGGCGAGCGAGTTGAGCCAGAGAAGCGGCACGAGCAGGTAGACGAGCCCCATCAGCGGCAGTTCGAGCGAGAGCCGACCGATGAGCGCCCCGTCGACCTTGGCCTTCGGGGCCACGCGCTCGAAGGCGATGGCGCCCAGCCAGGCCCCGACCGCGTTGGTCGCCACGTCGAGCACCGAGGTGTAGCGCTCCATTTCGAACAGCTGCGCCGATTCGATCGCCATGCTCAACAGCGCCCCCACCCACAGGACGGTGAGCGTGGAGTGCCGGAACCCCTCCCGCCGAGCCAGCTGGAAGAGGAAGCCCAGGGGGAGGAAGAGGAGGACGTTGGCGACGATGTCGACCGCGCCGCCTGTGAACATGATGCGCCAGCGCGACGGCCAGTCGAACTGGAACGGGAGGAGGGTGATGATCAGCGTCACCCCCATCATGTAGGCGAGGAGGGCTACGCCGAGCCGTGCACCCGTGCCGCGGGTACCACGAACGCCGGGGTGCGACGCCTCACGTCCTGACGGCACCCCAACGACGAACGGGGGTGTGCCGTTGGGCTTTGGCAAGGAGTCATCACCGGGACCCGAAGGGCGCGGCGAGATGTTTGAGGTGTTGGACCGAAGTATGCTCACATCCGACAGCTGGAAGGTCGGGGGTGAGTATCGGCACTTCGCCCCCGAACACCGTGCAGCGATTTCGCCTTCGTCCGAGCATGCGGCGACGTGGGCGGTCGCGAGGCGAAATGCGGTACGGTCGAGAAGGCGATTGTGGGAGGCGGACTCTGCCGATCTCCTTGCCAGACTGAGGCTTGCGCGATCTCATTTGGGCAGAATTTTCCGTTTGTGGTGAACACGGTGACGTACTAGAATGGCTCTCGCAGGCAACGTGATGACTCCGTCGTCCGGTACGATCTCCGACTTACCGGCCAAGGAACGAACGACGGTCGCGCTGGCGACGTCGGTGGCGTTTCTGGTCGTGTTCGCCGATCCGCTCATCAACACGATGCGGACCTGGTGGTCGGATCCCGAGGCCGGGCATGGTCTGCTGTTGGCGCCGCTGGCCCTCTGGCTGGCATGGCAGCGCGGTCGAGCGGCGAACGCCAAGCCGCTCCCGCTGGTAGGCGTGGCAATGCTGGTGATGGCCGTCGTGTTCCGATACGTGTCGGCACTGGCGGCGGAGGCCTTTGTGGGCCGGGCGTCGATGTTCCTGGCGCTCGCGGGGCTGGTGGTGTGGGGGTGGGGAGTTCGCCAACTCATGCATTGGTGGCTGCCCGTGGCGCTTCTGGCGCTGTCGGTGCCGCTCCCTGACATGGTGATGGGCGCGCTGGCCCTCCCGCTGCAGTTCAAGGCATCACAGATGGGCGCGGCGATGCTCGCCACTCGGGGCATCCCCGTGCATCTCGACGGCAACGTGATTCGTCTGCCCGGGCACGACCTGTTCGTGACCGAGGCATGCAGTGGACTTCGCTCGCTGACGGCGCTCCTGAGTCTCGGGGTCTTGTTAGGCGGGCTGCTCCTGAAGAAGCCGGCGTCGCGCGTCGCCATCGTGGCGTTGTCGATTCCAGTGGCGGTGGTGGTGAACGGGGTGCGGGTGTTCATCACCGGGTTTCTGGTCGCCTTCGTCGATCCGAAGCTCGCCGAGGGATTCTCGCACATGACGGAGGGGTGGCTCCTCTTTCTCGTGGCCTTTGCCATCCTGGGGGCGATCACTTGGGTGGTGCTGGCGATCGAGGAGCGGGCGGTGAGCCGTGCAACGGCGAGCGTGGCCCATGAGTGAGCGCGCGTGGCGTGGATGGCGTGTGTATCTACCGGCCATGATTCTCGCGGTCGGTGCGGTGTTGCTGGCGGGGGCACGGCGACAGGAGGTCGCCACGCTTCCGGGACCGCTGGAGAAGATCCCGCTCGAGTTTGCGGGATTTGCAGGCGAGAGTCGGACGATCGGCGAGGATGAGCGTCGGGTCGCGGGGATGTCGGACTATGTCTTCCGCATTTTCGGGGCACCGGACGACTCCACCAAGGCGTTCTCGATCTACGTTGGATACTACGAGTCGCAGGCGACCGGGCGAACGATCCACTCGCCCAAGAACTGCCTCCCGGGGGCCGGGTGGCAGACGGTCGAGTCGGGGACGCGCATTGTGCAGGTGCAAGGCAAGTCGGTGACCGTGAACCGGTACATCCTGGCAAACGGTCCGATGCAGGCGATGGTGTACTACTGGTATCAGGGGCGCGGTCGCGTGGCCTGGAACGAGTACGCCGTCAAGTGGGACCTGTTGCGCGACGCGGCAACGCGTGGGCGGACAGAGGAGGCGCTGGTGCGGATCATGGTACCGATCCCGCCATCGAAGCAGTTCAATGCAACGGAATGGAAGGAGAGACAGGCACACGCCGACGACCTCGCGTCGCGTGTGGCGGCCGGGTTGGTTCCCGTCGTGGAGCAGGCGCTCCCGCGGTGGGCCGGTCCAGTCACCTAGACGAGGTCACCATCCCTGGCCTGGGAAGGAGAACGTGAAAGCGATGAAGAAGTTCGCCATGACGTCGCTCGTGCTCTCGCTGGCAGTCGGTAGCCTCGCGAGCACCCCGGCAGTGGCGTCGGCACAGAACAAGGGGAAGGCAGCCAAGAACCTCCCCGCTTCCACGACCGTGAAGGTCGGGAACGGGAACGGGCTGCAGCGAGTGACCGTGACGGTGCTCGGCGCCTTGCAGGCGCTCACCGGCACGCAGCTCTACTTCTTCCCCGATCCGTTCGACCCGGTGACCGGTCAGTTTGCCCCGCACAAGCGCGTGGCGATCGGACCGTCGGCGTTCGGGGATGGGTCGGCGACCTGGGTCGCCGGCAGCAACTCCACGACGCTCGGGCTCTTCAAGGCGGGACAGCCGCTCATCTTTGGGATGCTGCTCCCGAATAACACCTGGTACTACTCGGGCGCCGTCGCCAGGCCGCAGGCTATCGGGCTTCAGGCGGTGAACGGGGCAGTACCCAGCGCGTTCGCGGGGCAGTATGCCGGGGGCGATGCCTACGCGTGGAGAGCGGAACTGGGGAAGGGACAGTTCTCGGAAGTCCTGTTCACCACCAGTCAGGCGACGGTCACCCCGGAGCCGGCTACGATGACGCTGCTCGGTCTCGGACTGGCCGGACTCGGCGGCATCCGGGCGCGGCGCCGTCGCAAGGCGTAACGTCGCACCGGCTGTTCGATCGGCAGTTCGATCGGCAGTACGTAGGGTAGAAAGAACGGCAACTCGCCAACGGACGGGCGCAGCCAACTGGCTGCGCCCGTTCGCGTTGCGGGGGGGCGCCGTCGGCGGGGCCACGAGCGGACCCCGGAGCGCACGGCGGAGCGTCGGGGGTGCTCAGGGTTGGGCGCGACGCGCCGATACTCCTCAGTGGAGAACCCCGTCGGGGCGCGCGATGCGTCCCGGACGCCGGGGTTCGGAATGCCCTTGGTCGATCCAGACATGCCTCCACACTCCCACTCGAGAGGGCGCGCGCACGCGCCCCGCGCCGTGCTCGCCTTCGTGGCGTTCCTCGCCCCGCTTGCCCTGACCGGCTGCGGGAAGAAGGAGGTCGTCGAGGCCCCGTCACCGGGCTCCCTCGTGCTCGTGCAGGGGAACAACCAGCAGGTGCAGGGCGGTGCCGAGCTTCCCAACCCGGTCATCATTCGGGTGCTCGGGACCGACGGCAATCCGGTGGCCAAGATTCCGGTCGGCTTCTCGGTGGTGCAGGGCGGTGGATCGGTGAGTCCCGGGAGTGCCCCCAGCGACGAGAACGGCGAAGTGAAGGTGAAGTGGACGGTGGGGCCCAACGAAGTCGCGCAGATGCTGCGCGCCACGGTCCCCGGCGTCGAGGCGGTGAACGTCATCGCCCTCGCCCTCCTTCCATCGGACATCATCGTGGCGCAGGGGAACAACCAGATCGCCAAGGCCGGGGCGGCGCTCCCCAACCCGATCGTGATACGCATCGTGGGGCCCGGCAACGTCCCAATGAAGGGGATCGCCGTCGCCTTCCAGGTCGTCAGCGGCGGCGGACTCATCTCGCCGCAGTCCGGGCTCACCAACGCGCTCGGTGAGGTCACGGCGCGCTGGACGCTGGGTGGCACCGCCGGAACCAACACGCTCGCGGTGTCCAGCGGCTCGCTGCAGCCGCTGTCGATGCTGGCGGTGGGGCAATAGCCCACCGCGGTTCTGCTCGCACCGGAACCATGCACGGGCGCGCCTTGTGGCGCGCCCGTGCTGCTTTCAGCGGGTCACGCCGACGTCCCCGCGCGCGCGTCCCACGCGTCGCGTGCCCGGAGGATCACGGCCGGATCATCGGAGATGATGCCGCGCGCCCCGAGTTGCCAGAGCGCGTGCGCGGTGGGGGCGTCGTTCACCGTCCAGACGTGGAGCGGAACTCCGGCGGGGCGCGCCGCCCTGACGAGCGCGCCTAACGGGACCGGAATGTGCTCATGCACTTGCGGCAGCGACATGAGCTGAAACGGGAGCGCTCGGAAGCGCCAACCCAGCAGGGCGGGGAGGCATCGCCGCGCGATCGCTGCGGTCGACGCCCCGGTCGCGATGCGGCTTCCGGAAAAGGGCGCGACGGCACGCTGGTCGAACGACGCCACGACGCAGCGCCCAGTAGCCTGCAGCCGTTCGATCACCGCCCGTGTCCCGGCCGATGCCTCGACGGTCTTGATCTCGATGAGCACCGGTATGTCGGGGAGGGCGAGCAGGACCTCTTCGAGCGTCGAGATCCCGATCCCGCGCCCACGATACGGAAAGGTGCGCCCGCCATCGGTCGTGAACGTCGCCCCTGCATCGAACGCGCGCAGTTCGGCGAGCGTGAGCGCGGCGACTTCTCCCGCGCTGCCCGTCGTGCGCGCGACCGTGGCGTCATGAAAGACGACGATCGCCCCATCACGCGTGCGTCGCACGTCGAACTCCAGCGCGTCGACGCCGAGGGCGACGGCCTGCCGGAACGACTCCAGCGTGTTTTCCGGGGCATGCGCGCAGTTGCCGCGATGCCCGATGACGGGGCGGGCGCGCAGGTCGAGGAGGGGGTTCAAGGGGCGGAAGACGGGAAGACGGGAAGACGAGAATACGAGTGAAAGCTACCGCAATCGCGGGCACGCAGGTGCGGGCCTCCTTCGCCGTCCACCGCGCCCCCCTTACCCGTTCTCACGTCTTCCCGTCTTCCCGTCTTCCCCCTAAGACACGAACGCCCGGGAGCCAGAGGCCCCCGGGCGTTCGCGATGGTCTGCCCTTCTAGAAGCTGTACTGCAACCGCGTCACCACCATGCGCCCGATCTGCGGGGAGCCGGGGAAGGAGCGGATCTTCTTGTCCAGGATGTTGGTGCCGTTCACCGACCAGAGGACTTCCTTGGCGCCGAACGGGAGGCGGTAGTTGAAGCCGATGTCGAAGAGATTGCTGGTCGGCACACCGTCGTACACGTAGAACTGCGTCGACCCGGGGCGCTGGAAGCGAATGTCGCGGCCGGAGACGTCGGGACCCGAGGCGTACACGCCCGAGTTGACCGGGTACGCGGCCATGTAGCGCCAGCGGAACTCCATCCCGTACTTGTTGGGCTCATCGCGGAGCTTCATGGTCAGCGACGCCTTGCCGTCCGGCGCGTTGAGCATGAGCGGCGACGAGTTGGAGCTCACGATGTCGCTGAAGATCAGGTCGCTCACCCAGCTGTACGTGCCAGCGAGGGTGATGTACTCGTTGGCGACGTAGTCCACCGCCATGTCGACGCCCTTGACCGTGATCTCCTTGTTGGTGCTGGAGGTGTAGGTCGCGTAGACGTCGGTGCCGTTGGCGAACGTGCCGTTGTTGAACTGCACGATGCCGACGGGGAGTGAGGCCGCCGCCGTCGCGATCTGCGGGGCGATCTGCTGCGCGGCCGCCGCGGCCTGCGCCGCCGGGACGCCGGCCTGGATCAGGATCTGCGCGATGTTGGGGCCGAGGAAGGCGCCCAGCTGCTGGCCGTTGAAGAAGACGTTCGGCGTGGCGATGCCGGCGGGGTTCCCGACGTCACCGCGCTTCTGCACCCAGCCGTCGACCGCCAGGCGCAGCTTGTTGCCGATGATCCCCTTGTAGCCGATCTCGTACGTCTTGTTGTACGACGCGTCGAGCGCGCCGATGTCGGCCAGGTTCCCCCCCTGGATGTCGCGGGCAGGGTTGGTGGCCTGGTTGAGGTAGGCGACGCGGCTTCCCACCTGGTTGTCCGTCGGCTGCAAGTTGCCAAGCCCGTTCACCAGCGCCGTGGCCAGCTGGGCGCCGAGCGACGGCGTGAGCAGCGCGATGAGGTTCGGGCGGAGCCCGGCGATGACGCCGCGATACACGCCGGCCGACGACGAGGCGACCCAGTCGTTGCCGCCGGTGAAGCGCGACTTCATGCACAGCCCGCCGTTGAGCGTGCCGCACGAACGATTGAAGTTCCACCCCGACTTGGGCGGGTTGCCCAGCGCGCGGATGTTGTAGCCCGAGTTGCCGATGTTGCGCGCCTGGATGAGGTCCAGGAAGTACGAGAAGTTGGCCGGCGTCGAGAACGCGCGGTTGTACGTCGCACGGAAATTGTGCGTCTCGCTCGGCTTGAAGACGACCGCGACGCGCGGCGACGTCTGGTAGCCGTCGATGAGCGAGTTGTGGTCGAGGCGCAGCGCCGCGATGAGGTCGAACTTGCTCGTGAGGTTGGTGGTGGACTGGATGTAGCCGCCCACCTCCGTCACGTCATCGATCTCCTCGTTGCGCCCGTTGATCGTGCCGCCGGTGCGCGGGTTGGTCTTGATCCAGTCGAGCCCATACACGAAGTCCTGCTTCTTGCCGAGCGACAGCCCGTGCTGCAGCTGGGCGGCAAAGACGCGCGACTGATCGACGATCGGCTGGCCGGAACGCAGGAGGTACGTGCCGGTCGTGGAGAGCGAGTCGTCGTTGCCGGCGTCGCTCAGGTTGGCGAAGACCTGTCCGAACAGGCGCCCGATGCGCGCGCGCTGCTGGAGGCTCTTGTACGTCCAGTTCTTGATCTGCGACGTGCCGTTGGCGCCGGTGAGTTCGAGACCGCTGCCCACGTCGGTATACCCGAGCGTCGTCACGAACTCGGCGTTCTCCGACGGACGAACGTCGAGGCGCGCCTCGGAGGTGAAGCGGCGCAGGTTGAAGTCACGGATGTTCGGCTTTCCCGCGCGCGCGGCCGGGGCCTGGGCGGGGAAGACGTCGGGCTCACCCGGATCGAAGTTGGGGAGGATGTTCCCCAGCGTGTCGCGCGCCGAGGCGCTGCTCCAGTCGGTGGCGCTGAAGTACTCGCCCGAGAGCTTGTAGGCGACCTTCGGGGTGATGACGCCCGCGTGACGCAGCGAGCCGCGCCACAGGTTGCGCGTCCCGCCATCGACCGTCATCGTCGTCCCCTGCGAGGAAAACGGCGACTTGGTGATGACATGCAACACGCCGTTTGCCGAGTTGGGGCCGTAGAGCGCCGAGGCGGGGCCGAGCAGCACTTCGATGCGCTCGACGTCCTCGTTGGTCCCCGTCATCAGGAAGGGAACGTTCACGCGCAGCGACGGGACGCCGGCGAACTTGTAGTCCTGCAGCATCAGGATCGAGCCCGAGAACGCGTTGTTGAAGCCGCGCGCCACGACGTTGCTCTGGGCGATGCCGCCCTGGTTCACGTCGACCCCGGGGACGCCGCGCACGTGATCGGTCACCGTGACCGATGTGCGCTCCTGGATGTCGCGCACGTCCACGACGGAGACCGACGCTGGCGCCGCCAGCACCTTCTCGGGACGACGCGAGGCGGTCGTGACCACCGGATTGAGCTCGGTGGCGAATTCCTTCATGGTGACGTCGACGGTGGCGCTGCCGCCGGCCGTGACCGTCACCCCTTCGGTGCGAACCAACTGGTAGCCGATGCGCGTCGCGACGACGGCGTACGTCCCCGCCGCCACGTTGGCGACGCGGTACGTCCCGTCTTCGCGCGAGAGCACCGACGCCGCCATCTGCCCGCTGGCATTGATGGCTTGCACGCGCACTCCGCTGAGCGGCGCGCCGCCGTCGTTGGTCACCTTGCCGCCGATGGAGCCGCCCTGCGCAAGCGCGGGGCGCGCCGCGAGGGCCAGGCAACACAGGACGGCGAATCGACGAACTCGAGTAGCGAACATCAACACCTCGGTGGGGTTGGTGTAAATGGTCTGTCAAGACGCCCCGAAGATAGGGCTCGACCTCGACCGTTCGCCATATCCCATTCCCCCTGATTTCGCATGGATCGCCTCGCACGCGTCCCCGCGTGGCGCCGCGCCTCTTGGCCCGCCACGCCCTGCCATTCGCACGAGGGGGAGCCTTGCGAACCGGTCGCACCTAGGCGACTCATCCACGCATGAAGCGTTCGCACCGACTCCCCTCGCGAGGACTGCGTCCGCGCCATGCGCCTGTCGACCTCCCCCGGCGGGCGGTGACACGTGTCGTCGGGCGGCTGCTCGCGATTGCTGCCTGCGTGCTCCCGCTTTCTTCGGCCGCGCGGGCGCAGCAGTCGAGCGCTCCGGCGCCTTCACCCGTGGTCCGGACGCTGATGGGCGACATCGCCCTCGTCATGCGCCTCGATGGGGAGGGGACGCTCGCCCTTGGTGCCGCCGGGCCCCGGCGAACGCTCTCGCTCAGCGTGCGGGCCTCCGACGCACGTCGGTGGGCCGATTCGGCCGCGCGATTGCTCGTGCCGCCACCGCGCCCGCGCCGCGGGCGGGGCACGACCCCTAAGGACAGTGTGCCGTCCGTGCAACGGGCGCGCGCCATCCTCGAGGAGCCTGGCGTCGGGGCAGGGAGCTTCGTCCTCACCCGCGTCGATAGCGCAGGGACGCGCTCCTTCCTGCTCTTCATCGACGACGCCGAACTCGATCCGCTGCGTCAGCTGCTGGAGCCGTCGGAGGCCTCCACGCTCGTACGCCTCGTGCGGAAGGCGGCGACGCCGCCCAAGGCTGTGAAAGCCAAACCGTCGAAGGCTGCAAAGAAGACGGCGAAGGCGAAATCACCAGCCGCAACGAAGCCGGGGGCGGGCGCTACCGCTCGCCCCCTCCCGACGCGCCCCGCGCGCCCATGACCTGCCGCAGCTTCTCGCGCGCCTCCAGCGCGTCGGGATCGCCCGGGGCGAATTCCAGTCCGGCGTTGACCTCCTCCAGCGCGCGCGTGAGCTCCCCGCGCGAGGCGAGGATGCGCGCCAGGTAGAAGTGCGCGACGGGAAGTGACGGATCGCTCGCCACCGCCCGCTCGTACGCGTCCTGGGCCTCCGCCGCCTTCCCTTGTTCGAAGTAGATGTTGCCCAGGTTGAACCAGGCGAGCGGTTCGTGCGCGTTCAGCTGCAACGCCCGACGGTACGCCGCTTCGGCCCCCGCCTTGTCCCCCTGCGACGAGAGCGCGATCCCGAGGTTCACCTGCGCCAGGGGCTGTCGCGGCTCGAGCTCGAGGCTTCGGCGCAGGCTGACCACCGCGTCGGCGAATCCGCCCGACTGGGACTGCGAGACCCCGAGGTTGAGGTGCAGGCGCGGGTTTTCCGGCTCGATCTCGAGCGCCTTGCGGTAGATGCGCACCGCGGTCCCGGCGTCGCCACGCGTGCGCGCCACGTCGGCAAACCATCCCAACACGAGCGTCCAGCGCGCGCGCACACGCGCCTCGTCGGCGCCGAGGGTGCGCAGCTGCGTCGCCAGTCGACGGCGCACACCGGAGCGGTCGCCGGCGGCCAGGTGCAACGATGCCAGCGCCGTGGCGCGCACGTCGAGGTCGGGATGGCGGCCGAGCGCGTCGAGCCGGTCGATCACCCCGCGCTCCAGGTCGGGCATGTCGGCCGCGAGGAACTGCTCGGCAAACTGTGCGATGCCGGCGTAGAGGGCCGCGGTGTGCCGTTCGCCGGGCCGCAGCACCAGCGCCGCCGCCTCCGTGCGGCTGGTCATGCCGGGGAGGCGTTGCGCGGCGGCGATGGCCGGCGCAACGGGCTTGAGCTCCCCGTACCAGCGCCGCACCTGCTGGTCGAGCGCGTCCTCGCTCTGGTCTGTGTGGCACCCCTTGCACGCGCTGGTGATCCCCGCGGCGCCGTCGGCGGCGGGGCGGGGGATCGGGATGGCGTGGTCGGAGCGAGCGTAGCGGAGCGTCGTCCCCACCTCGGGTTCCTGCAGGTAGGGCATGTGACAGCTCACGCAGCGGCTCCCCTCCGAGGCGGGGGCGTGTCGCGTGTGGAGCGTGGGAGCGGCCGCCTTGGCCTGGTGGCACGACGTGCACTGCCGGTCGTCGAACCGCCCGGGGATCGCTTCCCCCGTCACGGTACGATACCCCTGCGAGTGCGGGTCGTGACACGAGGTGCAGGTCATCCCCCCGTTCACATAGCAGTCGGAGTACAGGTGCCCCTGCTGGTAGGCGAAGGTCCGCACGCGGCCGTCGGCCAGGTGCGCCCGATCCCCCAACTGCGGCGTGCGTAGCGCGTAATACGCCTCCAGCGACTCTCCCGGGAGATACCCACCGCGCAGCCGGTCCTTGAGCGCGTGGCAGCTCCAGCAGGTCTCGAGCGAGCCGTCCTTGGAGCGCGTGGCCAGCGCGGACATTCCCGTCTCGCCAGATGCAATCGCGGCCGCATCCTTCACCAGCGCCACATGGCGCCGGCCGGGCCCGTGGCACGATTCGCAGTTGATCGACAGCGCGGTGAAGCGCGTGCGCACCCGCGACGCCGCCGAGTCCAGCGAGACCGCGATCTGGCTCCCGTGGCACGACTGGCAGTTGGTGTAGCGCACCTCGTCGCCCAGGACACGGATCGGGGGCCAGTCCCCGCACTCGGCGAGCGACATCGATGGCGTGATCGGTTGCCACCCCTTCCCGCCGCGCGCCTCGGTGTTGCAGAACCACTTCCCGTCGATGCGATGGAAGTCAAACGGGAGAAAGCGCCACGTTCCATCGGGGAACTTCGAGACGAAGCCCTGCGTGCCGCCCCCCACCATGTGCCCGCGCCCGATGACGCCGTCCACGGTGAAGACCCGCTCGGCACGCCCCTGCTGACGCACCACGAAGCGATATGCCCCCGCCGACGCCGTGGCCAGCACCTCGGCGTCGCGAAAGCGGATCGGCGCCCCGTTGAAGGCCGCGATGATCGTCGCGGGTGACGGCGCTCCCCCTGCGGTGCCGTGCGTCGAGCGGCGCCAGACGTCGAACTCGGCACGGTGGCAGTCGGCGCAGGCGTCAGAGCCGAGGAAGTCGTCGGAGGTGACGCTGGCGGCGGTGAGGCGGGCGGTCGGGGGAGGGAGCGCCTCGCGCGAGGCGCCGGCCCCCTCCGCGTCGCCCACGTCCCCAGACCACGGCCGGAAGACGACGAGGAGCGCGGCGATCGCCAGCGCCACCACGATCGCCAGCAGGAGCCAGAGGCGCGAGCGGGGGAATCGGGGGGGGAGCGGGGTGACCGGCGTCTCGGACGGAGGGCCGCTCCGCCCCCCCTTTCCGCTCCCCTTTCCCTTGGGCGGGCGCGCCATCGGCTACGCCCCTCCCTTGGGGTCGCGCGACCACGCCGGCCCCTCGCAGCGGCAGAGCGAGCGGATGTGCGCCACGAGCGCGCGGATTTCGCCCGCGCTGAGCGAGGCCCCGAAGGCCGGCATGCGCGCCGAGCGGTTCATGATCGCACCGCCGCCGGCGATGGTGTCGTACAGCGTGTCGTCGGGGCGCTGAGACATCGTCGCCTTGTCGGCGTGCGCCGCCGGTTTGATGGGGAGGGCAGCGGCGTTGGGGCCGTCGCCCTGTCCCTTGGCTCCATGGCAGCTGGCGCACCACCTGGCGTAGAGCGCCGCGCCGTCCGCAGTGGCGGGAGGGGCGGGTACGGGGGCCGACGCGGGGGCCGGCACTCCTCCCGCCGCGTTGCCCGGGCGCGTCTGGAGATAGCGAATGATCAGGTCGCGCGTGGCCGGGAGCATGAGGGTGCGCGGCATTGCGGCTGCCGGGACCACGCGTGCCGGATCGGCGACGATCGCGGCGACGTAGTCGGCCGATCGGCGGGTGCGGACGGTGGTCAGGTCGGGGCCGACCTTCCCCCCGGAGCCGTTGAGCGTGTGACAGCCGAGGCAGGGGAGGTGATCTCGCAGCAGGAGCTCGGCCTTCCGCGTGGCGGCCGGGGTGAGCGGCTCCGGCACCGGCTCACGGCGCCCGGCCGAGGTCGCTGGAGCGGGGGCGATCGCACGCGCCAGAGGCCCGGAAGTGCGCCCCGTCACCCTCGACTCGGCCTCAGTGGCGCGCATGCGCGATGCCGCTGGGGGGACCAGCAGGAGAAGCAGAAGGAACTGCGTCACCCGGCCGATACTCCTAGCGATGGTCCTGCCTTCATCGACGCGCCCTATCGTGCAGAATCACGCCAAAGAATACCCGGGCAAACGCGAGCAACACAATACGGACGACCGGTCGCCGCTCGAGATCAAGATGCGGATGATCCTGTCCGAGGCCGATTTTCCCGCGATCTCGAAGGACGCCCTCGACGCATTGAAGCACATGCCCGAGGACGATGCGTCGATCCAGCGATTGGCGAACATCGTGCTCCGCGAGTATGCGCTCACGCTCAAGGTGTTGCGCACCGCGAACAGCGCCTACTACAAGCGCTCCGACAAGACCATCCAGAGCGCGACGCACGCGATGCTCCTCCTGGGGGCGCGGACGGTGCGGCACCTGGCGGCCTCGCTCCTCGTCTTCGAGCACTATCGCAAGCGCTCGCCCGGGCTCAAGGAGCTGATGCTCCTCTCGCTGCTGACGGCGAACCATGCGCGCGAGATCGCGATGCGGCGCAACCTCCCCGACCCCGAGGAGGCGCACCTGTGCGGGATGTTCCGCAACCTCGGCGAGGTGCTCATCGCCGGCTACTTCCCCAAGGAGTACGCCCGCATCCTGCAGCACCTGGAGACCAAGGCGCGCGGTGAGGGGATCGCGGCGTTCGAGGTGCTGGGCTTCCGCTTCGAGGACCTGGGCGAGTCGATGGCCCGGCACTGGGGGATGCCCGAATCGGTGATCATCGGCATTCGCGCCGATGGGCCGCTCGCGGTCTCCGAGGTGGGGGTCATCACGGCGTTCGCGCACGACCTCACGGCCGCGGTCTACCGTCGCGAGTTCGATCCCAAGCGCGATGGCGTGGCCGAGGTGCTCACGCGCTATGCGCGCCGCCTCAACCTGACGCGGGAAGAGGTGGCCGGCGTCCTCGAGGCCTCGCTCTCGGAGACGAAGGAGGTCTTCGCGAGCGCGAAGGTCACGCTCGACGACCTCAAGCTCCGCCGGCTGCAAAAGGCCGCGATGGCGCAGCTGGGCTCGTGGGGACCGCCGGCGGACGAGCTCCCGGCCGAAGGCACGTCGGCAGGCGCAACGCCGGAGCAGGTGGCCGAAGTGGAGGCGGCGATCGCGCAGGCGCGCCTGCGTGAGGAGCTGGCGTCGGAGGTCATCCGCATCGCCCAGCCGACGTCGGGCGAGGACCTCAACCGCGTGATCCTGATGGTGCTGGAGGGGATCTTCCGCGGGGGGCCGTTCGATCGCGTCGTCTTCTGCATGATCACCCCCGACCGCAGCGGCGTGAAGGCACGCTACGGGCTCGGCACCGGCGTGGAGCAGCTCCTGGAGAAGTTCACCTTCGAGCTGAGCCCGCGCGAAGGGCCGGTGGCGGTGGCGATGCTCCGCCGCCAGAGTGTCTGCGTCCCGGTGGAGCGCGACTTCACCGCGCAGGAGCTGCGCTTCGCCCAATCGTTAGGGGCGTCGTGCTTCGGCGTCTTCCCGGTGGTGGTCGGGACGCGCCTGGTGGGCTGCGTCTACTGCGATCGTCCCTGGAACTCCCGCCTCCCCGACCGCACCACGCTGGCCTACGTGCGCAAGCTGTGCGAAGGGGCGGTGAAGGGGATCGAGGCGCGGCAGGCGGCGCCGACCCCCGGGCGGCAGACGGCAACCGGGGTGCAGGCGGTGCTGCGCGCGACGCCGGCGTACTCGGTGACCTTCAAGAGCGACACCGTCCTCCGACTCCTGCGCGGCGAGGCGGTGGCCACCGTCTCGTCGGAGCTGGGGATCGCCTCGACCGTGCTGGAGAAGTGGAAGGGAGAGTTCCTGGCCGGCGCCGTCGCCGGGATGAAGTCCGGCTAGGGCGTCCGACCCGGCGCTACGACGTGCCCCCGGCGTCCCCGGTGCGCTCCAGCAGGGTGATCTTCTGCCAGATCTTGCGCGACAGGCCGTTGGTCAGATCTTCGATCTCGTTGACGGCTTGCAGCACGACCGCGTCGTCCATCCGCTGCACGAAGAGCGCGCCGATCTTCCCCGTCAGCGACAACAGCTCGCTGCAATAGTCCAGGTAGCGCCACAGCTCCGCGCGCGTCATCGTGCGCTGGGGCGATGACGCCGTGTCCTGGTGCGTGGCCAGCAGGCGCTCCGGATCCTTGGTGAGCTGGTGCATGTCCACGATGTGGGCGATGCTGCGCAGCTGGTGGATGCGCCGGAGCGCGACCCGCCGCTTGAGCCGGGTCTCGATGGAGATCAGGAAGTAGACGGCGATCCCGAGGAAGACGAGATCGTTGACCCCTGACTCGACGCCCTGGACGAACTCCGCCAACCCCGAAACCTGCGTGGGCGACGACAGGCGTTGCACCACGCCGACGACGGCGGCGATCACCGCGACCACCATCAGCACGATCGCCAGCCCGACCCCGGCCCGGATGGGCCAGTGCGGGCGACCTAACGACTCGGCCTCACGCGCACAGTCGCGCGCGAGGCCAAGCAGGTCGCGCCCGACGCCGGAGAGCCCGGCGCCGGGAAAGCGTTCCTCGATCCGCTGCCCCAATCGCTCGATCGTCGCGATGATGTGCGTGGCGTCGAGCGTACGAAAGCTCATCGGGGCGTCCTCAGTTCGCCGCCACTACTGCGCCGCAACCTTCTGCGGCCACCGCTCGAACCAGCTGCGCAGGTAGAGCTGCGTCCGCAGGAAGTTCGACGGCGTCGACGACGTCCCGTGCCACTCGTTGTTGAAGCGGATCATCGCGGTGGGAACCTTGCGGTACTTGAGCGCCGAGTAGAACTCCTCCGTCTGCGGCATCGGCGTGCGCAGGTCCTGCACCCCGGTCATCAGCATCGTCGGCGTCTTCACGTTGCCCACGTACATGATCGGCGAGCGCTTGAGGTGCTCGCTGGGATCCTCCCAGAAGGGCTTCTCGAAGTTGCGGTACCACCCCGGGCTGTCGGTGGTGCCCACGAAGCTCATCCAGTTCGTCACCGGGCAGTTGGAGCTGGCGGCCGCAAATCGATTCGTGTGCCCGACGATCCACGCCGTGAGCACGCCGCCGCCGGAGCACCCGAACACGTACATGCGATTGGTGTCGACGTATCCGCGGTTGATGACCGTGTCCACACCGGCCATCAGGTCGTCGAAGTCCTTGCCGGGATACGCGTTCTTGATCGCGTTCCCGAAGGCACTGCCGTAGCCCGTGGAACCGCGCGGGTTGGTGTACAGCAGGAGGTACCCCTCGGCCACGTGGTTCTGACGCGAGAAGTTGAAGCCGACGTTGTACATCGAGTGCGGTCCGCCGTGGATCTCGAGCATCAGCGGGTACTTCTTCTTGGGGTCGAAATCGGGGGGCTTCACGATCCATCCCTGGATCTTGTAGCCATCGACCGAGGTGTACCACAGCTCTTCCTGCTCGCCGATCTTCTTCCCCGTGAGCACGTCGTCGTTGACGGCCGTCAGCGCGCGGGGCTCCGGCTTGAGCAGGGCGAACGTCACCACGTCGTTAGGGCGCGAGGCTGTGCTCGAGGTCCCGATCGCGATCCCCGTCTTGCCGATGTCGGTGACCGTGAGGACCTGCGCCCCCTTCGTCACCTGGCGCACCGCGCCGGTGAGCGGGGCGAAGTACAGGTTGCGCGCCCCTTCGTTCTCCACGTTGAAGTAGATCCCGCTCCCGTCGGCGGCCCAGATGAGCCCGGACGGCGAACGGTCGAGCTGTGGCGTCAACGACCGCGCATTCGAGCCGTCGGCATTCATCACGTAGAGCTGCTGGTCGCGCCACGTATCGGTCGTGTGGTCGAAGCCGGTGTAGGCGATCAGCTTGCCGTCCGGCGACGGCGCGGGCTGCCCATCGGGGCCGCTGCGTGTCGTCAGCTGCTTGATGGCCCCGCCGGTCACGTCGACCGCGTACACATCGCTCTGTCGCCAGGAGTACTCGGCGTCGGCGACGCGGTTGGCGGCAAAGACGATGGTCTTGCCGTCCGGCATCCACTGCGGCGCGCCGTGATCCCAGCTGCCGCTCGTGATCTGGCGGGGCGTCCCCCCCTCGGCCGAGACGACGAAGATGTGCTGGTAGGCGTCGTCGTTGAAGCCCAACCGGTCCTGGCGGTAATCGAGCTTGGTGACGATGCGTGGCGGCTCGACCCACTTGGCCCCCTTGGGCGCCGCCGGGACCGGGATGCTCCACGACTCGCGATACGGGACCGCCATACGGAAGGCAATCGACTTGCCGTCGGGGGACCACTGGAGGTCGCTCGGCGCTTCGGTAAGCCGGGTGACCTGCGAGATCGACCCTTCGGCGTCCATCCACCTAACGAAAATCTGCGCCCCGGCCGGTTCGCCTCGGGCGATGTACGCGATGCGTTGACCGTCGGGCGACCACTCGACCGCGCCGCCGTTGACCAGGAAGCGGTTCTTCGCCCCATCGACGCCCATGATCCAGAGCGACGATTCCCACCGGTCGTTGAGCTTGTCGACCCACCGTCGCGTGTAGATCACCTGCTTGCCGTCGGGGGAGAGGCGCGGCGTCTGCACGTCCTCCCAGTCGAGGTACTGGTCGAGCGTGATGCGGTCGCGGGCCGGCTGGGCCAGCGCCGGTGCGGCCATGAGCACTGACAGGACGAGCGCACGGCGCGCGTAGCGCGAGTGGGGCATGCGGACCTCCGGGGGCGAGGGTGCAACTGACGGCGCCCGACGCGTCGTGCGGGGCCATGTCGCCATACGCTGTGCCGCCGCGCGCCGCTGCGCGAGGGGGGGCAGGGCCGCGACGCCCCCCGGCCGTTACATTCTCCCGGTCATGACCCCCTCGCCCGCCGCGCCCCCCGCCGCGCCGCGACACGACCCGTACGCCGCCCTCGCCATCCCCGCGTTCCGCCGCTTCGTGGTCTCGCTCCTGACCATGACCGTCGCCACGCAGGTGCAGGCGGTCGTGGTCGGGTGGCTCATCTACCAGTCCACGCGCGACCCGCTGGCCCTCGGCCTCATCGGCCTCGCCGAGGTCATCCCCTACATCGGCGTCGCCCTGGTGGCCGGCTACGTCGTCGACCGCAACGACCGGAAGCGCATCTCGGTCCTGGCGCTCGTGGTCCTGGCGCTCGCCTCGGCCTCACTCCTCACCTTCACCCTGCTGTCGTCGGTTCCCGGGCGCATCTGGCCGTACTACGCCGTCATCGCCACCTGCGGAGTGGCCCGGTCGTTCCTGCAGTCCTCGCGCTCGGCGCTCGTCTCCGAGATCGTCCCCCGCGAGCACTTCGCCAACGCCGCCACCTGGCGCAGTTCCACCTGGCAGCTCGGCACGGTCCTCGGTCCGGCGTTAGGCGGTGTGGCCTTCGCGGCGGTCGGGGCCAAGGTCACCTTTGCCGTCAATGTCGCGCTCAACCTGGTGGCGTTGTGGGCGATGGTGGGGATTCGGCACACCCCCACGCGCCTGTCGGTGGGGGCGGAGTCGATTCGCAAGACGTTGGCCGACGGCGTGCGCTTCGTGCGATCGCAGCGCATCATCCTGGCGGCGCTCACGCTCGACATGCTGGCCGTCTTCTTCGGCGGCGCGGTGGCGCTGATGCCGGTCTTTGCCACCGAGATCCTCGGCGTCGGTCCGCGCGGGGTCGGGATGCTGCAGGCCGCCCCCGGGGTGGGCGCCGTGCTCATGGCGATCGTCGTCGCGCACCGCCCCCCCTTCCAGCGCGCGGGGCGTGCGCTGCTGGTCGCGGTCACCATCTTCGGCGTGGCCACGATCGGCTTCGCGCTCTCCACGTCGTTCCCGCTCTCGCTCGCGCTCCTCGTCATCAGCGGCGCCGCCGACAATGTGAGCGCCGTCATTCGCGCGACGCTCATCCAGGTCCTCGTCCCCGCCCACATGCTGGGGCGCATCTCGGCGGTCAACGCGATCTTCATCGGGAGCAGCAACGAACTGGGCGCCTTCGAGTCCGGGGTTGCGGCGCGCCTCTTCGGTACCGTGGCCTCCGTCGTGATCGGCGGGACCATGACGTTAGGCGTGGTGGCGGCAACGGCGTGGCGGGTGCCGGCGCTGCGGCAGCTGCGGCGCATCGAGGCACCGCCGCGGGACTGACGACAGGCGCGTGGGGCCTCGCGCCCCTCGCCTAACGGTCGGCCAGCGGGATCGTCAGCGACGCCACGCACCCGCGCACGTCACGCCGGTTCTCCAGCGACAGCATCCCGCCGTGCGCCTCGGCGATCTGTCGCGAGAGGACGAGCCCGATCCCCGTGCCCTGCGGCTTGGTGGTGAAGAACGGGACGAAGAGGTTGGCCGTCGCCGGCAGGCCGAGCCCCTCGTCACGCACCACGAGTTCGACGCGCGCGCCATCGAGGCGCCAGGTGACGTCGACGCTCCCGCCGGTCTCCAGCGCCGCATCGACGGCGTTGCGCACGAGGTTGATCAACGCCTGCTCGAGCTGGTCGCGATCGGCGTGCATCGTGATGTCCGGGCCGGGGGCCACGCGCACGGCGAGGCGCTGCTCGATGGCGGCGACGCGCCGCACGAGCTCCTCCACGCGCACCTGCGTGCGCTGCGGGGCGGGGAGGCGCGCCAGGCGCGCATAGGCGCTCATGAAGCGCGACAACGCATCGGCGCGGCTGGCGATGATCCCCAGCCCGCGCTGCATGTCGTCACTCGCCTCGCTCCCGTCGCTCCCGGTCACCCCGCGTTCGACCATCACCTGCAGCGACCCGGCCAGCGACTTGATGGGGGCAAGTGAGTTGTTGATCTCGTGGCTCAAGACGCGCACGATGCGCTGCCATGCCTGCAGCTCCTCCTCGCGAAGGCTCTTGGTCACGTCGGCAATCACCAACAGCGTGTGTGGGCGCGCGTCCTGGCGAAACGTCGTGCGCCGCACCTCCCATCGCCCCGCGCGCTCGGGAAAGGTGAGGTCGTACACCTGCGGTGATCCCCCGCGCAGCAGCGCCCCCAACCCCAGCGCGGCGGCCTGCTTGCCGACCAGGCGCTCGGCCCCCTGGTCCAGGAGCCGCTCGCCGGCGCGGTTCACCAGCCGCAACGCATCGTGGTCGTCGAAGGTGAAGATGGCGACGTCGATCTCGGCCATCACCGCCCGCAGCAGCGAGGTCGCCTCCATCGCCCCCTGCCGCTGCGTGCGCAGCGTGTCGCCCAGCATGTTGATCTCGAGCAGCGCCAGGCCTAACGCGTCGTCGGAGCGCCCCAGCCGCGCCCGCAGCGAGAAGTCGCCTTCGCGCAGCGCCGCCAGCATGTTGGACAGCGTCTGCAGCGGGCGCACCACGCGCTCGCGCAGGGCGATCGCGATGATGAGCCACACACCGGCCACCAACCCGCCGAGCGTCCAGGCGGCGCGGGCAGAGTAGCTCCCGGTCCACAGGAGGACGAGCGTGGCCACCACGCCGGGGAGCCCGGCGCCGAGCGCGAGCAGGAAGACGCGACGCTCGTGGGTGAGCGAAAAGCGGCGGCGCTGCTCGGGTTCGACAGGCCACCCGGGGTCGGTCACCGCCCCCTCACGCCCGTGGAGGTCACGAGGCACTCCCCGGTTCGATGCGGAAGTGCTCGAGTCGCCGATAGAGGGCGCTGCGGCTCAGCCCCAGCGCCTTGGCCGCCTGTGAGACGTTGCCGCCGTGTCGGGCCAACGCCTTCCGGATGAGGATCTGCTCGACCTCTTCGAGCGACAGGTCCTCGTAGCGCGGCGATGACGGTCCGGTCACGCGCAGCCCCAGGTCGACCGCGCGAATCGCCGGCCCCTGCGCCATCAGCACCGCGCGCTCGACCGCATGCCCCAACTCGCGAATGTTGCCGGGCCACGCGTGCTCGAGCAGCGCCTGCATGGCGCCGGGCTCGAAGCCCTCGAGCGCCTTGCGATAGCGGTGCGCGTGGCGTTGCAGGAAGGCGCGCGCCAGCGGGGCGATGTCGTCGCGTCGCTCGCGCAGCGCCGGGAGGTGGATCTCGATCGTGTTGAGGCGGAAGAGGAGGTCCTCGCGGAAGCGCCCGGCGCGCACGTCCTCCTGCAGGTCGGCGTTGGTCGCCGAGAGCACGCGCACGTCGACGCGCCGCACCTTGGACGACCCCACGCGCTCCAGTTCGCCCCCCTGCAGCACCCGCAGCAGCTTGCTCTGCTGTCCCATCGAGATGTTGGCGATCTCGTCGAGGAAGATCGTCCCCGAATCGGCGAGCTCGAATCGCCCCACGCGATCGCTGCGCGCATCGGTGAAGGCCCCCTTCACGTGGCCAAACAGTTCGCTCTCGAAGACGCCGTCGGAGAGCCCGCCCATGTTCACCGCCACGAAGCCGCGCTGGGCCCGCGGCGAGGAGGCGTGCAGCCAGGTGGCGACCAGCTCCTTCCCCGTCCCGTGCTCCCCGGTAATGAGGACGTTGGCATCGCTGGGGCCCACGCGGGCCATCAGCTGCAATACCGGGCGCATCACCGGCGACTCGGCGATGAGCGTGGGGAGCGTCGCGGCCGCCGAACGCAGCGCCGAGTTCTCGTGCTCGAGGTGCTGTGCGCGGCGCAGCGCGCGCCCGAGCTCCACCGCGTTCCGGACGATGGCGACCAGGCGCGCGTTGTCCCACGGCTTCTCGACGTAGTCGTGCGCCCCGCGGCGCATCGCCTCCACCGCCGTGTCGATGCTCGCCCATGCCGTCATCACGATGATGGGGAGGGTGGCGTCGAGCCCAACGAGTTGTTGCAGGAGGTCGAGCCCCTCGCGCCCCGACGTCGTGTCGCGCGTGTAGTTCAGGTCGGCGAGGACGGCGTCGAACTCGCGCGACCGCACCGCCTCGAGCACCTCCATCGGCGAACGGGCCGTCTCGACCTGGTAGCCCTCACCCTTGAGCAGCAGGCGCAACGCCTCGAGGACGTCGGGCTGGTCGTCGGCCAGGAGGAGGCGGGAGGGGCGGGACACGTGAGACGGGAGGTAGGAGACGGAAGCGTCGATCGGCTCCCGTGGAAGATGTGCGCGCGGAGGGGGAAAGGGCTACACGCCCCGCCCGTCTCGTCGCCCCTCGCCCGTCTGCTCGTCCGAGACCACCCAGCCATCGCGCACCGTCACGATCCGGCTGCCGTACTGCGCATTCTCCTCGGAGTGCGTCACCTGCACGATCGTCGTCCCCGCCTGGTTGAGCGCGACGAAGAGCTCCATGATGTCGCGCGCCTGCGACGAGTGCAGGTTCCCCGTGGGCTCGTCGGCCAGCAGGAGCGCCGGCTTTGCGATCACGGCGCGTGCGACGCCGACGAGTTGCTGCTGGCCGCCCGAGAGCTGGCGCGGGTACAGGTCCTTCTTGCCCACGATCTGGAAGCGGTCGAGCGTGTCGGCGACGATCGCCGCCCGCCGGTCGCGCGGGACGTCCCGGTACGACAACGGCACGTCGAGGTTCTCGGCTACCGTCAGGTCGTCGAGCAGGTGGTACTGCTGGAAGACGAAGCCGATGTACTTCCGGTTGAGCGTTAGGCGGTCCTTGTTGGCCAGCGCGTGCACGGGCGTGTTGCGGAAGAGGTACTCCCCCTGCCACGCGCCGTCGAACATCCCGAGAATGGAGAGGAGCGTCGACTTGCCCGCCCCCGACGGCCCCATGATCGTGACGAATTCGCCGGCCTTGATGTCGAGCGTCACGCGACGCAGCACGTACGACTTCCCCATCGGCAGGTCGAACGACTTCTCCACGCCGCGCATCGAGACCAGCGGGCCGGTGAGGACCTCGTCTTCGAGCGGGGGCGCGGGCTTGCTGGCGCGAAAGAAGGACATCGGTGTGGAAACCGGGGCTGGGACGAGTGGCGGGTAGGAGCGGCGGACTACTCGTTGCGCAACGCGCGCACCGGGTCGAGGCGGGCGGCACGTCGCGCCGGAATGTAGCTCGCCACGGCGCAGACGAGCACGAGGGCCAGCGTCTGCCCCACGAAGGTGACGGGATCGGTCGGGGAGATCCCGAAGACGAGTCCGCGCACGAAGCGCGACGCGCCCCAGGCGGCGGCCAGTCCCACCGCGACCCCGATGCCGGCCAGGAGCATGGCGCGGCGCATCACGGCCGCGACGACTTCGCGCTGCAGGGCGCCGAGGGCCAGGCGAATGCCGAGCTCACGCGTCCGCTGCTCCACGGAATAGGCGAGCACGCCATAGATGCCGATGACCGCGAGCAGGAGCCCCAGCCCGGCAAAAGCCCCGAGCAGGACCGCACCGAACCGCAGGCGGGCCAGCGCCGAACCCACGCGCTCCTCGAGCGTACGCTCGTCGTACACCGCGAGCGCCGGACCCACGCTTCGGACGATTTGTCTGGCAGCCACGAAGAACGTCGACGGGGCCGCGTCCGCGCGCACGAAGACGAGCGCCGACGGTCGCGGGGCCAGCTTGTAGGACCCATAGAACGCCAGCGCCGGCGGCGCACCCACCGCGCCGTAGTTCACATCCGACACCACGCCGACGATTTCCGCGTCCTTCCAACGGCTGAAGCCGATGCCCATGCGCTTGCCGAGCGGGTTCTGGTTGGGGAAGAGGCGCTTGGCCGTCGTCTCGCTGATCACCCCGACCGTCGGGGCGCTGGCGTCATCCGTATCCTCGATGAACCGACCGGCGATGAGGCGGGCCCCGATGGCCTTGAGGTAGCCGGCGCTGGCCAGGTGCACCCCGATCTCCGGGCGCTCGCCCGACTCCGGAAGCGCGACGCCGTCGACACTGAGCACGATCGTGCCGTCGCACGCCTGAGCCAGCGGCGCGCAGTTGCCGATCGCCGCCGCCTCCACGCCGGGGAGTGCGGTGAGGCGAGTGAGGATCGCCTCCTTCATCATCGCGCGACTGGCCCCCGCGTACGCGGAATCATCTGGCGCTTGCACGCGAAAGGTGAGCACGTGTGCTGGCGTGAAGCCGCCATCGATGCCGCGCGCCTTGGCGAAGCTCCGGGTGAACAGCCCGGCGCCCACCAGCAGGAGGAGCGAGAGGGCGACGTTGCCGACGATCAAGAGTGCACGCGACCGTCCGCGGCGCAGTGAGAGGCTCCCCTCGGTCGTCGAGCCGGCGCCGTCCTTGAGCGATTCGGTGAGCACGGGGCGCGAGGCGCGCCAGGCGGGGAGGATCCCGCACAGGAGCCCCGTACCTAACGACAGCGCCAGCCCGAAGGCGAGCACGCCGGGATGCAGGCGGATGTCGCCGAAGTCGAGGAACTGGGCGGCCTGGGTCCCGCGTGCGCCCGACGTCATCGCCTCGAGCCCGTGCAGCGCGTCGACTGACCAGGCGGCGATCACCACGCCCAGCACCCCCCCCACCAGCGATAGCAGCATCGTCTCGGCGAGCATCTGCCGAACCAGCTGTCCGCGGCGCGCGCCGATGGCCATGCGCACGGCGAACTCCCGGTCGCGCGCGCTGGCGCGCGCCAGGAGCAGGTTGGCGACGTTGACGCAGGCGATGAGGAGGACGCAGCAGACGGCGCCCAGGAGGATGAGCACCGCCCGCGCGAGCGCCGGATCGTGGCGGGCCTCGCGCAGCGTGTGTCCCGTGGCGCCGTAGCGGCCGCCGCCGGCCTCGGGGAAGGGATGGGCGGCGTCGATGCGCGGTCCCAGCAGTTGCAGCTCACGGACCGCCGCCTCGGGCGTGACCCCCGGGCGCAGGCGACCCACGGCATCGAACCAGTGATTCCAGCGCTCCTGCAGCAGCTCGGGATACGAAAGGATCACGCCAACGGACATCGGCACCCAGAGCGCGGCACGTCCGCTGAGTGCGCGCGCCGGCTCGGCCGCCACCCCGACGACCTCGGCGCGCACGGCCCCGACGGAGAGGGTGCGTCCCACCACACCGGCATCGCCGCCGAAGCGTCGCATCCAGGTGGCGTGGCTCAACACGGTGACCGGGGGGGCTCCCGCGGCATCGTCCGTCGGCTGCAGTCCGCGCCCGAGGGCCATCGGCAGCTGCAAAAGGCGGAAGTAGTTCCCCGTCACCATCTCCGCCTCCACCCGTTCGTTCCCGTCGCCGCCGTCCAGCAGGACGTCGAACGAGGTGTACCCGGCGAGGTCGGAGAACGACCGCTGCTGCTCGCGCAGCGTCTCGAACTTGGGGTACGACCAGGTCATCTCCCGCGACGTGGCCTCGCCCGCCTCCTGCACGGTGATGACCGGCTCCATCAGGCGTGCCGCCTCGGCCCACGGCAGCGGTTGCAGCATCGTGGCGTCGACCACGCCATAGATGGTCGTGGTCGCCCCGACGCCTAACGCGATGGTGAGGATGGCCGCGGCAGCGGTGAGGGGCGATCGCCGCAGCGACCGCAGGGCAACGGACAGGGGGGAGGACATGGGCCGTGAGGGCGGCAGGGTGGTCGCACCGGCGACGAGGCGTCGCGGCTATTCGCGGCGCAGGGCAATGGCAGGGTCGACCCGCGCGGCGCGCCGCGCGGGGATGGCGCTGGCGAGCAGCGCGACGAGCGACAGGAAGAGCGGGATCCCCAGCATGGTGAGCGGGTCGGTGGCGCTCACGCCGTACAACACCCCGCGCAACAGCTGGGCGAGCCCCAGCGCAGCGGGGATGCCGAGCCCGAGTCCAACGACCAGGAGCCGGACGGCGCCGCCCAGCACCAGGCGCGTGACGTCGCGCGCCGTCGCCCCCAGCGCCATGCGGATCCCCAGCTCACTCGTGCGCTGCGCCACCAGGTACGACATCACCCCGTACAGCCCGATCATCGCCAGCAGCAACGCGATCGCGGCAAACAGGGCGAACATGGTGCCGTAGACGCGCGGCTGGAACATGCGATCCTTGACCACCGCCTCCATCGACGCCACCTGCGCCAGCGGGAGGTCGGGATCGAGCGTGCGCACCGCGGCGCGCACCGCCGGGATCAACGCGGCCGGGTCTCCGTTCACGTGCACGGCATACCAGCGCGTGCCGCCGGTGCCGGCGGGCATCGGGACGACGGCCTGGGGCTGCGTGATCTCCGCCACGTCGCGCATGATGACGTGCGGGATCACCCCGACCACCGTCGCCAGCGGGCTCCCTTCGGTCCCCAGGCGCACGCGCTTGCCCACGGCGCGCTCCCCCGGCCACTCGCGCGCCGCGAGCACCGAGTCGACGATGACGACCGGTGCCGCAGTCGGCAGCGCGTCGTTGGGCTCGAAGCCGCGCCCGTCGAGCAGCGGGATCTGCATCGCCGGCAGGAAGCCGGGGTCGGCCGCGGTGTACCAGGCGTACGGTCCCGACGATTGCGGATACGTCTTGCCCTCGGGGAAATACACGTCGGTCCGGCAGCAGCTGGCGACCGGAAGCTGGGTGGTCATCCCGACACGACGCACACCGGGAATCGCCGTGAGGCGCTCGGCCAGGCGCTGCGAGAAGGCGGCACGCGCCGTGTCGCTGCCGTAGCGGTCGCCCGCCAGCGCCAGTTCGAAGCCGAGCACGTCACGCGTGCCGTAGCCCAGCGGCGCGTCTTGCGTGGCCAGGAAGCTCCGCACCATGAGGCCGGCCCCGACGAGCAGCACCATCGACATCGCAAGCTCGGTGACCACCAGCGCATGCCGCGTGCGTCCGGTCGCGGTGCCGGCGCTCGCCCCGCGCGTCCCCCCGTCCTTCAGCGTCTCCGTGAGCGACGGTCGCGACAGCTGCAACGCCGGCACGGCGCCGAACACGAGGCCGGTTATCAGCGTCGTGCCGATCGTGATCAGGACGATCGTCCGGTCGACGTCGAACGTCATCCAGTAGGGCACCGTCGTCGGGATCATGCGCGTCATGAACAGCTCGATCGTCCACGTCCCGAGCAGGAGTCCCAGCGTGCCGCCGGCCACCGCGAGCAGGAAGCTCTCCGTCAGGAACTGCCGCACGATGCGAAGCCGCGAGGCCCCCATCGCCAGCCGCACCGCCACCTCGCGCTGCCGCGCCGAGCCACGCGCCAGCAGCAGGTTGGCCACGTTGGCGCAGGCGATCAGCAACACGAAGCCCACGGCGCCCAGCATCGTGAGGAAGACCGGACGGACCTCGCGTGCGATGAGGTCGTTCATGGGAACGACCCACGCCGACTGGCTGCGGTTGGTGTCGCCATGCCGCTGCTCCAGTCCGCGCATGAAGGTCGACAGGCGCGCGTCGGCCTGTTCCACGCTCACACCGGGGGCGAGCCGCGCCGACACCTGGTAGAAGCGCCAGTCCCGGTGCGCGCGCGCCTCTCCAGGATGCAGCGGGAGCCAGAGGTCCTCGCGCTCGGGAATGCGCATCCCGCGCGCCATGACCCCGATGACCTCGTACGGCGCCCCATCGATCGGGATCGTGCGGCCGATGATGTCGGGGGCGCGACCGAACTTGCGCTCCCACACGCCATACCCGATCACCGCCACGCGCGCATCGCCATCCTCGTCGGGACGGAAGAAGCGGCCGAGCGCCGGGCGCACGCCGAGCAGCGGAAACAGGGACGGCGAGACGCGCGCCCCCCGCAGTCGCTCGGGCTCCGTACCGCCGCCGACATTGAAGCTGCGCGTGGTATGCACGGCCACGCTGGCAAAGACGTCGCGCAGCTCCGTGCTCGCGTCCACGTAGTCGGGAAATGACCACGACCCGTAGGTCCCCCGCTGCTCCGTCGTCACGTACCCACTCAACTGCATCACCCGCTCCGACTCGTGGTAAGGGAGCGGGCGCAGCAGGATCGCGTTGATCGGCGACCAGACGAAGACGTTGGCGCCGATGCCTAACGCGATACAGGCGATGGCGATGGCGCTGAACCCCGGCGACTTGGCCAGGGCGCGCAGCGCGAAGGCTACATCCTGTCGGAGCGTATCCATGGCAGTGAGGGCCGTCGGGGGCAGTCGGGGAAACTCGGGGAACGACGGGTCGCGATCAGGCGCGGATCGATGCCACCCGGCCGCTGCGACCGGTCAGCGCGCCGGCAGGGACGCCAGGGGAAGCACCGCCAGGAGCGTGGCCACGAGGGCGACGAGGCTCAGCATGCCTAACGCCAGGATGAGCACGACCGCCCCGCGCGCACTCGGCACGCGCGGCGCGTGCCCCGGGGCCCCCGACTCGGGGGCCACCAGCGCCAGGTGGCGCGTCGCCGGCGGCGTGCGTCCCGCCGCGCGCGCGACGCGGGCCGATGGGCTCATGTGGGGGAGCCCGCCATCTCGTCGACCACCCGCCCGTCGAAGATGTGGATCGAACGGTCGGCATGGCGCGCGTAGCGCGGATCGTGCGTCACCATGCAGATCGTCGCCCCGCCGCGATGCAGCTCGCGCAGCAGCTCCATCACCGCCTCGCCGTTCGTCGAGTCGAGGTTCCCCGTCGGCTCGTCGGCCAGCAGGATCGCCGGGTCGCCGGCCACCGCACGCGCCACGGCCACGCGCTGCTGCTGACCGCCGGAGAGCTGCGACGGATAGTGCTTCACGCGGTGCGACATCCCCACGCGCTCCAGCGCGTCGTGCACGCGCTTCTTGCGCTCGGCCGCCCCCATCCCGCGATACGTCAGCGGGAGCTCGACGTTCTCGTAGACCGTGAGGTCGCCGATGAGGTTGAACGCCTGGAAGATGAAGCCGATCTGCCGGTTGCGAATGCGCGCGCGGTCGGCCGCCGAGAGGTTCGAGACGTCCTCGTTGCTGAGGATGTACGTGCCGCCCGTGGGCGTGTCGAGCAGCCCCAGGATCGACAGCAGCGTCGTCTTGCCGCACCCCGAGGGGCCGTTGATCGCCACGTACTCGCCCGGACGGATGTCGAGGTGGATGTCGGCCAGGGCATGCGTCTCCACCTCGTCGGTGTAGAAGATCTTCTGGATCCCCGTCATGCGAATGAGGGGCTCGGCCGCCGGCAGGTCGTTAGGCATGGTCATCGCTCGATTCTCACCCGGTTGACGTTGTCGAAGCGCGACATGTCGGAGATGATGACGCTGTCGCGGGTCTGGAGGCCTTGCAGGACCTCGATCGTGCTCACCGACGCGCGCCCCAGCTTCACGCTGATGCGCGTGGCGCTCTTGCCGTCGGCCTCAATACGGAACAAGCCGATCGCCTGTTCCGGTTGCCCATACGCCGGGCGCCCCACGTACAGCACGCTGTCCAGCCGTTCCAACTCGATGATGCCGTCGACCGAGAGATCGGCGCGCGCCCCCTTGGGGAGCTCCCCCTCGAGCGCGACCTCCACCGTCACCGTCCCGTT
Source organism: Gemmatimonadota bacterium (assembly GCA_016719105.1). Lineage (NCBI taxonomy): Bacteria > Pseudomonadati > Gemmatimonadota > Gemmatimonadota bacterium. The sequence continues at coordinate 424,223 of JADKAQ010000004.1, forward strand.
GGTCGAGATCGGATCGACGCGCATCACCTTGCCATTGATGACCCCGTTGCGCGTGTCGACCGTCGTCTTCTGCCCCAGCACGACGTCCTTGGCCTGCGTCTCGGGAACGCGCAGCACCGCCTTGAGCCGACCGGGCTGTGCCACCGTTGCCAGCGTCTGCCCCGGCACCACCCACTGCCCCAGCTCCAGCGGCAACGTCTGCAGCTCGCCATCGAGTCCGGACGCCACGCGCATCGAGGCGACCCGCTCCTGTTGGAAGCGAGCGACCGCGCGCATCTGCTCGAGGTTGGCCCTCGCCTTGGACAGCTGCTCCGACATCGCCGAGGTCATGATGTCGAGGCGCTGAATCTCCAGCTCCAGGCGCGTCTCCAACTCCTTGCTCACGTCCTTGGCCCGGTCCACCTCGTTCTTCGACGACAGCCCCTTGGCATCGAGCCCCTCGGTCACCGACGCGTCACGCATCGCGTTGGCGCGCAGCGTCCGGATCTGCGCCACCTGCGACGCCTGGTTGAGGCGGTTGGTCTCCAGCGTCGTGCGCAACGTGACGAGGTCCTGCTCGGCCTGCGTGAGCTGGCGCTGCGCTTCGAGCGCCTGGAGCTGCACTTCCGGGTTGGAGAGCTCGAGGAGGATCGTCGCGGCCGTCACGCGCGACCCCGGGCGCAGCGGGCGCGCTTCCACGCGCCCCGCCGTCACCGCCGCCACGTAGCGGATGTTCTCGGGGACGAGCGTTCCCGGTGCCCGCACCTGGCGGATCATCGTTCCGCGCTGCACCGAATCGACCCACAGTTCGCTGCGCGACACGCCGGGGGGGCGTGCCTCGAGGTTGCTCAGCGCGATCGTCGTCGCCACCACGGCCACCACGCCGCCAGCGATGAGCACGTTGCGCTTGGTCTTCTTGGGAGGTTCTCGCTTGATGTCCACGAAAGCTCGATCGTCGGGGTGTTCGGCGGATTGGACAGCCGCGATGCGATGCGGCGTTTCACTCGAATCCTAGGGAAGACCCGTGCCGTCTGGTCGACTTCTCCAAGTCGTTGCACAGGAAGGCGTTAGGCGCTGCACCGAGCGCTCGGTCCCCGCCGCGGTTGTGCGATCGTGGGACGCGGTGTCCGAAAACGAACAGGGCGGCGGTCGGAACGCCGCGCGTGGAACGAGTACCGCGGAGATCACGCCGGGCAACAAAAAAGCGGCCGATCGGGCCGCTGACGACGTGCTGGTGAACGATGACTCCCGGGACTCTGCGCTACTGCGATTCGCCCGCGCTGTCGGCCAGTGTGATGAGGCGCCGCGCGCTCTGCCACTTGCGAAGGAGTGACGGCCCCAGCGAAGCCAGCGAGGTCTCGATGACCTGGCGCTTGGAGGTGCTGGCGTGAATGACCTTGCCGTCGCCCGCGTAGATCCCGATGTGCGTGATCCGGCGCGAGGTACCGAAGGTGAGCAGGTCGCCCGGACGCAGCTGTGAGGTATCGCGCGCAACCTCACGCCCGAACTTGGACTGCTCGTGTGCCGTGCGGGGGAGCGAGAAGCTCAGCGCCCCCATGACGTAGCGAATCAGCCCGCTGCAGTCGAAGGCCTTACCCGGGGTCTCGGCCCCCAGCCGATACCGCGCCCCGATCTGCGAGCGGGCGATCGTGAGCACCGAGTCACGCAGGAGCGACTGGTCGAACGTCGTCGCCGCCGTGAGGACCGGCGTGCGGGCGAACGCGCTCGGCGCCGAGGTGCGCGCGGTGAGCGAATCCCGCAGGCGCTGCGCCGACTCGCTGAAGGCCGCAAACGGCTTCTTTCGCGTCCGTCGTCCCCGCTGCGCCGACGCCTCGTGCGAGAGCACGAGCGAGAGCGTAAGCGTGAGGGCGATCAGGCGAAGGAAGCGATGCATGCGGCGGCGCGGGTTCCTCTGAGTGAATTCCGGATGAGGCGGAAGCGGAAACTACCCCTGTGTCCCGCGAGCGTAAGAGGACCCAAGTCACACCACCCCTCGTCGCGCTGGCCTTGTGGTCAGCGCGCGTGCGTCAGGGGCGCACTTCGTCTTCCCCGCGGTAGATGCACCCCGAGGTACAGGTCTCCCGGACCTGAATTTCGGCCAAGCCGGGCAATGTCGGGACGAGCGCACGCCAGATCCACCGGGCGAGCACCTCGCTGGTCGGATTCTCCAGCCCCGGGACGTCGTTGAGATAGCGATGATCGAGCCGGTCGTGGATAGGGGAGAACGCTTGCTTGATGTCGGCGAAGTCCATGACCCACCCCGACTCGTCGCCGATGGCCCCCTCGACCGTCACGCGCACGAGGAACGAATGCCCGTGCAGCCGAGCGCACTTGTGCCCCGGCGGGACGTTGGGAAGCCGGTGCGCGGACTCGAAGCTGAATTCCTTGAAGACCAGCATCTTGGGAAGACGGGAAGACGGGAAGACGGGAAGACGGGAAGACGGGAAGACGTGCAGGCGGGGAGCTCGACGTCGGAGGGGTTCGACGATTCAGCCGGCGCACGCCCTGGTGGAAACCACGCACTGCACCGGACACTACGCCGGACACCGCACCAAACACCACACCGGACACCACATCAGACGTCCGAGAAACCCTGCGCGTCTCGCTACCGCAGGCCCAGGGACTTGTGCGTTTGCATGCTCAGGTGCCACTGCGGGTGCGCGAGGCAGTAGGCGATCGCCGCGGCGGTGTTCTCCTGCACGGCGGGGCCGTCCATCGGTTGCAGCGAGAAGTGGCGGAAGGGGTAGTGGATGAACCGATCGGGCGGGGCATCCGGCTGCGGGTAGACAAGCTTGAGCTCGTTCCCTGCCGCCAGGAGCAACGGCGTTTCGCCCTTGGGGCTGACGCAGATCCAGTCGACCCCCGGCGGCGCGGGCTGTGTGCCGTTCGTCTCCACGCCCACCTCGAAGCCGGCGCCGTGAAAGGCGCGCACCGCCGCCTCGTCCAGCTGCAACAACGGCTCGCCGCCCGTGCACACCACGTACGGGCGCCCGCCACTCCCCGCCGGCCAGTGGCGGCGCACCGCCTCGGCCAGCGCGGCCGCCGTCGCGAACTTGCCGCCGTCCGGGCCCACCCCCACGAAGTCGGTGTCGCAGAAGCGGCAGGCCGCCGTCGCACGGTCCTCCTCGCGCCCGGTCCACAGGTTGCAGCCGGCGAACCGGCAGAAGACGGCCGGTCGCCCGGCGTGCACCCCCTCGCCCTGCAGGGTGTAGAAGATCTCCTTGACGGTGTACATGAGCGCTCAGGACGGGATGCGGGAGAGCGCGGACGGGTCGTCGGGCGGCGATGTTTCCGCGCGACCATCGGCGTAGCGGGTGGGGTCGGGGATCCCCGCTTCGGCAAAGCCCTTCATCCGCAGCTGGCAGGCGTCGCAATGGGCGCAGGCGGCGCCGTCGGGCGAGGGATCGTAGCAGCTGGTCGTGAGCGCATAGTCCACGCCTAACGACTTTCCCAGCTCGATGATCTGCCGCTTCGTGAGGTCGATCAGCGGCGTGCGGATCGTGACCGGGCGCGTCCCTTCCACGCCGGCGCGCGTTGCCAGGTTGGCCATGCGCTCGTACGCCGCGATGTACGCCGGGCGACAGTCGGGATAGCCGCTGTAGTCCAGTGCGTTCACCCCGATGAAGATCTCCCCGGCCTCCAGCACCTCGGCCCACGCCAGCGCAAACGAGAGGAAGATCGTGTTGCGCGCCGGGACATAGGTGATGGGGATGTCGGCGCCGCCGTCGTCGAGCGGACGATCCTTCGGGACCGCCACGTTGGACGTCAGCGCCGAGCCGCCGAACATGCGCAGGTCGATCTCGGCGATCACGTGCTCGGCCACGCCGTACTGCTGCGCCACGCGCTGCGCCGCGGCGATCTCCGCGCCGTGCCGCTGCCCGTAGCGGAACGAGAGCGCATGCACGGCGTACCCCTCGCGTTGCGCCAGGGCGAGCAGGGTGGTGGAGTCGAGGCCGCCACTCAACAGGAGGACGGCGCGAGGCGAGGATTGGCTAGGCACGTGATGACGGCGGTGTTAATCTCTCGAAGCTAGAAGCCATCTCACGAATAGTCGACGGCGCGTGATCGGCGCAGGACCCCGACGCGCCGACGACCGTTCGTGCGATCCCCGCCATTGCTCGTCCCCTCCGTCTCCACGCCGCGAGAGCCTGATCGTGCACCGACCCCGCCGCCACACCTCGCTCGCCCTCGCCGCCCTCTCGCTCCTCGCCGCGGTCGTCGGCACCGGCTGCGCCAAGCCAGCGGTCGCCCCCCCCGCCGCCCCCGTCGTCGCCCCCCCGCTGCCCCCGATGGGCGTACCGTGCTCAAGGCGATGAACGATCGCTACATCGGCAAGTGGTACATGACGCTCACGTACAAGCAGAACGTCAGCATCATCGGCCAGAACGGGCGTGAGACGCGGCAGGTGTGGAACCAGTACGTCACCCTGCCGGGCCGGCAGCGCATCGACTACGTCCCGCTCACCTCCAAAAGCGGCGTGCTGTACGCCGACGGCCGGCTCTACTCGTTCACCAACGGCAAGCCGGCCAATACGCAGCCCGGGTGGCATCCGCTCCTCGTCCTCACCGGCGATGCCTACACGCAGATGGTCGACACGACGGCGATGCAGCTCGACTCGTTGGGCTTCGACCTCTCCATCGCCCGCAAGGATCGATGGGAGGGGCGCGAGATGTGGGTCGTCGGCGCCGCGGCGGGCGACAGCACCCGCTCGCAGTTCTGGGTCGATACCGATTCGCTCCTCGTGCGCCGCATCCTCGTGCGCGAGACGCGCGCCGGACGCACCACCGTCAACGAGACGCGCTACCTCAACTTCAAGGCCGTCGCCGGCTACCCGGTGGCCCACAGCATGCGCGCCTATCGCGACGGCCGCCTCTACTTCCGCGGTGAATCGAGCAACGTGCGGGAAGGCGAGCGGCTCCCGGTGGAGCTCTTCGAACCCCAGAGCTGGGCCACCTCGCAGCTCAAGCGTTAGGCAGTCGCCCCACGCGACGGCGGGGCGCACTCGCCCCGCGCACTCGCCACGCCCGTTCGCCCAGGCCGCGCCTGCGTGCGCGGCGTCTGGCTGGGCTGCGTCTACCTACGCCGCGTCGGCGCGCAGCGCGCCCACCAGCTCGCGCAGCTGCATGCTTCCCTGCAAGAGCTGCGTCGAGGCGGAACTCATCTGCTCGCACGCCGCGCTCTGCTCCTGCGTCGAGGCACTCACCTGCTGCGCGGCGGCCGCATACCCCTCGGCCGTGCGGGCCACCGACTGCACGCTGCGCGCGGCCGAGGCCACGATGTGCGCGTTGCGCTCCGCCTTCTCGGCGGCGCCGCCCGCCGCGGTGCGCGTGCGTCCGGCCGCGTCGGTGATGCTGTCCAGCGCGGCGTCGACGTTGCGCGAGACGCCCTCGATCTCCTCCACCTGCGACACGCCGGCCTCCATGGCGCGCGTCGTCGACCCGACGCGCGCGGTGACCACGCGCGTGAGGCGCACCACGTCGTCGGCCGCCACCTGCGCCTGCTCGGCCAGCTTGCGCACCTCGTCGGCCACGACCCCAAAGCCGCGCCCCGCCTCGCCGGCGCGCGCCGCCTCGATGGCCGCGTTCAGCGCCAGCAAGTCGGTCTGTTCGGCGATGCGTCCCACCGAGGCGACCAGCTTGTTGATGTCCTCCGCCGTCGCGTTGAGCGCATCCACTTCCGACGCCGCCTCGCGCACCGTCTCGCGCACCGTCGTCAGGATCCCTAACGAGCGGGCGAGCTCGAGCCGCTTGGCGCGCGCGGTCTCCTCGATCGCGGCGGCGAGCGCCGTCAGTTCCTCGGCGCTGAGCACGACGTCGTCGGCGTTGGTGCGAATGGCACGCAACGCATCATCGATGGCGCGTAGCTGCCGCACCTGACTCTCGGCGCCAGTCGAGATCTCGGTCATCGACGACGCCATCTGGTTGGACGACGCCGAAATCTGCTCCGAAACGTTGGCCAGGTCGCGCGCCGAGTGGGCGACGTCGTTGGCCGTGTTCGTCGTGACGGAGACCACGCGCGACAGTGAGGCCGACGTCGAGTTCATCGCGTCCGCGAGCTCGCGGAACTCGCCCGGAAGGTCGCCATCCACGCGATTGGCAAAGTCCCCCGCGCTCAGCGCCCGCGCCTGCTGCGCGAGCTGCCGAAGCGGACGCGCGATCCAGGTGACCGTGCTGAACACCACGAGGAGCCCCAGCAGCACCGCCACGCCCATGATCAGCAAGACCCACGTCCCTCGTTGCTGCGCATCGCGACGCAGCTTGAGCGACGCCGCATCGACGCCGCGTGCCTTGAGCGTGGCCAGCTGTCGCACGTCCGCGAGCAGCGGATCGACGCCGGCACGCGCCGCATTCCCCTCGGCGAACGCCGCGTCGCGGCGCCCAAGATCGGCCAGTCGATGGGCGCGGGCATAGCGCACCTCGATGTCGGACAGCCGCGCATCGATCGACGCCACAAGCGACATCTCGCGCGCTCCCTGTCCGTGCAGCAGGTTCATGGCGCGCTGCGCAGCGTGCGATTCGCGGGAGAGGCGCAGGAAGTCACCGCGAGCCAGGGTGTCGCGCGTCTCGAGGTAACGCTGCGCGGCCGCGAGCTCCTGGGTCACCGCTCCCGACAGTCGCGACGACAGCTGCGCGTCCTGCTGCACCGTCTCCAGCGTCTCGCCGATCACGTCGGACATGCGCATGATGGCGGCGCGCCCGGCGAGGCCGGCGGCGCAGAACAGCGCGACGAGCAGCGAGAAGCTCACCAGCAGTCGCTGGCGAATGCTCTGGAAGCGCACCACGCGATCGATCATGCGCCGCTCCCTCCGTCGATGACGAGCGTGCCCCTGCGCACGCGCGTCATCACGTAACCCTTGCCGACCACATCGCCGGTGGGGAAGAACGAGATCGGCCCGGTGACGCCGGGAAAGGCCGTCTCACGCGTCCGCGAGGCGAGCCACTGCCGCACCTCGCGACGGGAGGCTCCGCCCTCGGCAATCGCGCGCGCGACCAGGCGCGTGGCATCGTAGGCCAACGCAGCATTGCCGTCCGGGGCGACCCCGAAGCGGCGATGGAACGTCGCGGCGAACTGTTGAACCTCGGGGCGCGGGTCCTGTGCCGTGAACGGCGCCCCCACCATCGCCCCTTCGGCGAGCGCGGTGTCGCGCACGATCCCCGTCCAGCCGTCGCTCCCCAGGAAGGCCGCCTTCACCTGCTGTCGGCGCGCCTCGCGCAGGACGGCGAGCCCCGAGGCTTCGGTTCCGGCGACGAAGACCACGTCAGGGGAGCGTTGGGCGATCCACGCGAGGAACGGCTCCACGTTGCTGCTGGCCTCCGAGGGGATCGGGTCGTTCGCGACGATGAGTCCGCCGAAGTTGCGTTCGAACGACTCGGCGAGCCCGCGTCCGTACGCATTGTTCTCGTAGAGGATCGCCGCTTTTCGGAAGCCCTGCGCACGCGCGTGCCGCGCGAGGTCGAGCCCGTTGACCGAGTCGCTGGAGATGACGCGAAAGACCCACGGCGAGACGCCGGTGAGGTCCGGGGTGGATGCCGTCGTCGAGACGGCGGGGAGCCCGCCATCGTACACGCGGGCGGCGGCGATCATCGTCCCCGAGTTCACGTGCCCGACCACGGCGACGACCTTCGGGTCGCCCACGAACTCGGACGCGATCGCCACGGCGCGCGTCCCGTCGCCCTTGTCGTTGCGCAGCACGATGCGCAGCGGTCGCCCACGCACCCCGCCTTCCTGGTTGATCTGCTCGATGGCGAGGTCGATCCCTCGCTTGTTCATCTCGCCGTAGGCGGCGTCCCAATTGCCGGCAGCTGCAATCAGCACCCCGTCGGCCGACGAGGCACAGGCAGTCAATGCCGTGAGCGCCGCGGTCGCGAAGACCCGGCGGAGCGATCCGGAAAAATGCAGAGGGCGTCCCACATGCGATGGACGCCCCCATGGGGGTGCGGGCAACGCCTCGCCCCCCGTGCGATTGTGACCTGCGTTACCGGGCCGGCGCCGGCTCCTGCTGGCTGAGGCAGTGCAGGGTGCCGAGCCCCCACACGAGGTCGACCGCGTGTATCCCGACGATGGCCCGGTCGGGGAAACACTCGGACAGGATATTGAGCGCCACCCGGTCGTTGACGTCGTTGAAGGTGGGGACCAGGACGACCCCGTTCCCGACGTAGAAGTTGGCGTAGCTCGCCGGGAGGCGTTGCCCGTCCATCACGACCGCGCGTGGGTAGGGGAGTGTCACCACGCGCAGCTCGCCGCCGGCCGCCAAGGACAGCCGCCGCAGGTTGTCCGACGAGCGGAGGTGGTTGTCGTCCGCCGGGTCGGTCTCGTAGGCGAGCAGGACCGTCCCCTCGTCGATGAAACGCGCGATGTCGTCCACGTGCCCGTGCGTATCGTCGCCGACGCACCCCTCGCCCAGCCAGATCGTCTCCCGCACCCCGAGCGTCTCGCGAAAGACCTGCTCGTAGCCTTCGCGCGTGAGCCCCGGGTTGCGCTCCTGCACGGGTGAGAGCAGGCACTCCTCGGTCACCAGGAACAGCCCGGCACCATTGGTCTCGATCGCCCCGCCCTCGAGCACGACGCGTCCCGCGCCGTCGGGGCGCTGCGGCTCGAAGCGAGCAAGCCCGGTGATGGACTGGACCGCCGCTCCGACCTTGGCATCGAGGGCGTAGTTGTCGTACTTGGCCCAGGCGTTGAACTGCCAGTTGGCCAGGGCGACGTTGCCGTTGGCGTCGTGCACCGCGGTGGGGGCCGAGTCGCGCAGCCAGACACGGTCGTTAGGCACGACGTGCAGGCCGTACCCGGCGGGGTCGCAGTGGTGTGCCGCGAGCTTGGCGCGCGCGTCCTCGCGCACGTCCTCGTTGTGGCACAGGATCTCCACGCGCTCGTGCGTGTGCAGCGCGCGCACGATCTCCGCGTAGACCCACGGAATGGGTTCGAGCTTGCCCGGCCAATCCGGCTCGTGGTGCGGCCAGGCGATCCAGGTGGCGCGGTGCGGCTCCCACTCCGCGGGCATGCGGTACGGGGGGACGGGAGACGGGAGACGGGAGTCGGGAGTGATCATGGCGCTACGCTCCCAGGTATCGCGAGAGGATTCCGCCATACGCATCCACCCGTCGATCGCGCAGGAACGGCCAGTTGCGCCGCGTCTCCTCGATCAGCGCCGGGTCGCAGCGCGCCACGAGCACCGACGGGTCGGTCCCCGCCTCGGCGAGCACGCGACCAAACGGATCGTAGATGACCGACTGCCCGAAGAACTCGATGCCCTCGGTCCCGGGGTGCGCCTCGAAGCCGGCGCGATTGGGGGCCGCCACGAAGACGCCGTTGGCGATCGCGTGCGATCGCTGGATCGTGCGCCACGCCGTGACCTGCGCGTCGCCGAACGTCGCCTTCTCGCCCGGATGCCAGCCGATGGCCGTGGGGTAGAACAGGACGTCGGCGCCTAACAACGCGGTGATGCGCGCTCCCTCGGGGTACCACTGGTCCCAGCAGATCAGGACGCCGATGGTGCCGTAGCGCGTCTTCCACACGCGGAAGCCGTTCGAATCGGCCGAGCGCGCGGGATCGCGCATCGCGGTGTCGGCGGCGTCACCCGGGGTGAAGTAGTACTTCTCCTCGAAGAGCGGGTCGTGCGGGATGTGCATCTTGCGATACACGCCCAGCAGCGAGCCGTCGGCGTCGATCACGGCGGCGGAGTTGCGATAGAGCCCGGCGGCCTGCCGCTCGTAGATCGGCACGACGAGGACTACTGCGAGCTCACGCGCGAGCGCCTGCATGCGCTCGGTGGTGGGGCCCGGAATCGGCTCCGCCAGGTCGAACCAGTTGATGTCGAGCGACTTGCAGAAGTACGGGGCGTTGAACAGCTCCTGCAGGCAGATCACCTGCGCGCCGCGCGCGTGTGCGCTGCGGACGCCGGCGATGGCGCGGGCGACGTTCTCCTCGAGGTCGCGCGAGCCGGCGATCTCCTGCACGAGACCGACGGTGAACGGGGCGTTTGGCATGCGCGGAAACTACTGGCCACGGCGCGAACCTCCAACGTCCCGCGACGAGGGCGCGCCGCCGCCGTTGGCGTCGCGCCCCGCTACTCGAGCAGCGCGACCACCACGTCGTTGACGTTGGTCCCCGTCATCCCGGTGCGCAGCAGCGCCCCGGCGGCGTCGAGCGCGGGGTACGCGTCGTGCGCATCGAGGTCGCGCTGCGGGTCGCGACCCGCGAGCGCGATGCGTGACCACGTGTGGCCATCGACGATCGCGCCAGCCGCGTCGGTCGGTCCGTCGCGTCCGTCGGTCCCGGCGGAGAGGATCGTGATGCCGCGCCCCGCCGCCCCCGCCTCGTGCAACGCCTGCGCGGCGGCGAGTGCGAGTTCCTGCGCCCGCCCGCCGAGCCCGGGGTGGCCACCGAGCGAGACGGTCGTCTCGCCGCCCCACACCAGGGCAAAGCGGCAGGGCGTGGTTAGAGGTGTGGGCGTCCTCGCGCGCGGCCCACGGTCGCTGCGCGCCGCGATCGCGGCGCGGGCGATGGCCTCGCCCGTGGAACGCGCCCCACCCCGGATCGGCGTCGGGGCGACCCGCGCATCGATCCCGAGCGAGGCGGCTTCTTGCGCCACTCCCGCGAGTGCGTCGCCATTGCCGAGGATGATGCGCGGCGTCACGCCGTGCAGCAGCGCGCTCCCGGGCTTGGGCGTCTCCGCCACCTCGCCGAGCAGGGTGCGGTCGATGTACTGGCGCACCTCGTCGGGGATGTGCGGCCACAGGCGTTGCGCCTGCGCCAGCTCCACGAGGTCGGCGACGTGCCAGTGATCACCGCTGCACGGTCCGGAGGCGATCGCCGACGGATCGTCGCCGATGACGTCGGAGGCGATCAGCGCCGTGACCTGTGCCCCCTGAAGGGCGACCGCGAGCCGCCCGGCCCCCCAGCGCATGACGCGCTTGCGAAAGGCGTTCATCACCTCGATCGGGGCGCCGGCGCGGTGCAGCCCCTGAAAGAGCTCGAGCATGCCGTCGACCGAGATCCCTTCGGTTGGGGCGGCCATCAGCGAGGAGGCGCCGCCGGAGATGAGGACGATCACGTCATCACCCGGCTGGATGAGGCGCACCACGTCGCCCACGGCGTCGGCCGCGGCCAGCGAGCCGGGGCCGGGGACCGGGTGGTCGCCCGTCACGACGAGGAGCGGATCGACCGCTTCGTCACGACTGGCCGTCACGACGACCCCGCCCTCCGGGGTCCGCGTCGCGGCGGCGAGGGTGTCGAGGGCCGCGTGCGCCATCGGGACGGCGGCCTTGCCCGCGGCGATGATCCAGGGGCGGGCGCCTAACGTGATGCCCTCGAGCGCAGCCCGGGTCGCGGCGCGTGGATCGGCGCTGCGCACGGCGGCCGCGAAGAGTTGCTCGGCGATTTGTCGCGTAGCGGTCATGGGAGAAACGTACAACGCCCCGGCGGTGGTTGCCGGGGCGTTGCACCTGTCAGGGCGTACCGCCCGCGGGCGGCGACAGCTTGTCGATCACTTCGCCCAACTCGGTGTAGGCCTCCGCGGATGACTGCCGGAAGGGCTGCGCCTTGTAGGCGATCCTGCCATCGGGACCGATCACGTACAGCGACCGGTTGTCCAGCTTGTTGGCGGGCAGGTAGGCCCCGTAGAGCGTTCCCACTGCCCCGTCCCCGTCCGATGCGAACGTGAAGGGGAAGTTCGCGTCCTTCATCCACGCCACGAGCGCGGTGTCGGGATCGACGCTGATCCCGATGAGGGTCACCTTCTTCCCCCCATTGAAGAGCGTGGCGTACTGATCACGGTACGCCTCCATTTGGATCGTTCAACCCTTGGTCCGCGCCTTGAAGAAGAAGGCGAGCACCACCGTGTTGCCCTTGTACGACGAGAGCTTGATCGCCTCGCGCATCGGGCCGTCCCGGGTGACGCCTCGCAGCGTGAAGTCCGGGGCCATGTCGCCAACCTTGGGCCCCGTCTCCGCCTGCTGTGCGCCACCAGTCGACGGCACCCCGATGGCCAGTGCGACGGCCGCTGCCATCGTCCCGAGCCTGACCGACGTGAATCGCATGTCCATTGTCCTGGCAGGTGTGCGCGAAAAGTGCGAGCGCGGTGTCGACTTTCGCAACACGCGCCGCGGGCGCGAGGCGTACCCCCCACCGGCTCCGCGCAATCGCGAATGGACACTGCGCTGTCCGTGACGGGGACACCCGGGCCGGCACCCATCGCGTAAGTCGTTGCGCTGCATCGCGACGGAGTTCGGCACGACGCGTGCCCTGCATGGGGACACCCGCACCACCCCCATTGGAGGGCCCCATGACGATCTCGCGTGCTTCCCTGTTTGTCGTCGTAGTCGCGTCGCTCGCCACGCTCGCCGCGTGCCAGAAGGCAGAGACACCGGCGCTCGACACCGCGCTTCGCAACGACCTCTCCCTCGCCTCGCAGGCGCAGCCCTACCAGCCGCAGATGTACGTCTCGCCGCAGGAGCAGGGGTATGCGTACGGTGCGCAGGGCTACTACCCGCAGCCGCAATACCCGCCGCAGTACTACCCGCAGCCGTACTACCAGCCGCGTCCGCAGCCGGTGGTCTATCGTCAGGCACCTGCACCGCGCGTGATTCGCCGCGCGCCGGCGAGCGAGCCCGTCTACAGTGGGTCGAGTGCGGGCGGGGTGTACGGTGGCGAGGAACCGGTCATCAAGAATACCAAGCGTGACGCCATCATCGGCGCGGCGGCCGGGGCGGCCATTGGAGTGGCCAGCACGCGCAACACGCTCAAGGGGGCGATCATCGGCGCGGCGGCTGGCGGATTGCTCGGCGCCGTGGTCGGCGAGAAGATCGACGTGCGACGTCCGCGTTAGGCTCGCGGCACGGACCGGGCGTACGAGCGACCGGGGCGGCGGGGGCCATCGTGGCCCCCGCCGTCGTGCGTCCCCCCTCGCCACCACCCGATCCCGGCGCTCAGGTGCCCACCGCCAGCCGCAACGCCCCCTGGTGGCAGCGCACCGTGAGGGTCGACTCCCGCGCCTGGTGCAGCTCCCCGTCGGCATCGAACAGGGGAGGGGCGTCGAAGGTGAGCGTCACCTCGCGCACGGTGCGCCGGCTCACCTCGGGCGCGCCGATGTGCGTCCCGCGCGTGGCCCCCGCAAAGACAGCGATGCGCCGCCAGGCCGGGCCATCGGCCACGCGCACCACATCCAGCAGCCCGTCCTCCACCGTCGCCCCCGGCGCGATGAGGAAGCCCCCGCCAAAACGCGGGCCGTTGGAGACGACGACCGCGAGGTGATGCGCGCGCGGAAAGACCGCCGGCGCCCCCTCGCCCTCGGCCGGGTACGTCAGCGCTGCCTCGAAGCCGCGGTAGGCGAACAGCTTGCGCGCGGCGGTCAGGAGGTACACGGCGTGCCCGCGCAGCCACGTCACGCCCTGCGTTCCGCGCAGCACCTCGGCGTCGAAACCGAAGCCGGCGCAGTTCACGAAGTGCACCCCGTCGACTTCGCCTACGTCGATGGCGCGCTCCCGCGCGCCGAGGGCAATGGCGAGCGCCGCGTCGAGGTCGTGCGCAGGGACGCCGGTGGCGAAGGCGAGGTCGTTGCCGGTCCCAGCGGCCAACAGGGCCAGTCGCGGGCGCCGGGCGCTGGCGATGATCCCGCGCACCACGTTGCCCCAGGTGCCGTCGCCGCCTAACGCCAGGATCGTCCCGGCGCCGGCCTCGGCCGCCGCGCGGGCCAGCGCCGTTTCCTCGCCGGCGCGTGTCGTCAGATGCAACGTGTGCGGATGCCCGCGTCCCAGCGCCTGCTCGAGCCGCGGGATGAGGCGCGACGCCCGCCCGCGCCCGGCGGCGGGGTTGGCGATGATCGCGAGGGGGAGGGGCGATGGGGTGGACATGCGCCCCCAAAGAAACGGCGGCGCCACTCCCGAGGGAATGGCGCCGCCGCCGCGCGCGTGGAACCCGCGCCGGCGCTACCGCCCGCCCACCAGCTGCCGCAGGACGTACGGGAGGATCCCCCCGTTGCGGTAGTACTGCATCTCTTCCGGCGTGTCGATGCGGGAACGTGCCGCAAAGCGCGTCTCCGTACCGTCCGCGGCACGGGCCACCACGGTGAGCGTGGCGCGCGGCGTCATCGCGTCCGACAGCCCCTCGAGGGTGTACGTCTCGAAGCCGGTGAGCCCCAGCGACTGGCGCGTGGCCCCGTCGGCGAACTCCAGCGGGATCACCCCCATCCCGACCAGGTTCGAGCGATGGATGCGCTCGAACGATTCGGCGATCACCGCGCGTACGCCGAGCAGCATCGTCCCCTTGGCCGCCCAGTCGCGCGACGACCCGGTCCCGTACTCCTTGCCGGCGATGATGATCAGCGGCGTCCCCGCCGCCTTGTACGACTCGCTCGCCTCGTAGAACGAGGTCGGCGGCGCGTCGGGCGACGTGCGCGTCCACCACCCTTCCATCCCCGCCGTCAGTTCATTCTTGAGGCGGATGTTGGCGAACGTGCCGCGCATCATCACTTCGTGGTTGCCGCGACGGGCACCGTACGAGTTGAAGTCCTTCTTGGGAACACCTAACGACAGGAGCCACTGCCCGGCCGGGCTCTTCTCGGCGATCGAACCGGCCGGCGAGATGTGGTCGGTGGTGATCGAGTCGCCGAACATCCCGAGGACGCGGGCCCCGGCAATCGGCTGCACCCCCGGCGGCGTCATCGTCATCCCGGTGAAGTACGGCGGGTGCTTCACGTACGTCGAGGCGTCGTCCCAGGCGTAGCGCGATCCCGTGGGGATGCGGATCGCCTGCCACTGCGCGTCGCCGGCGAACACGTCGCCGTACTCGGCCTCGAACTGCTCGCGCTTGACGGACGAGAGCACGACATCGGCCACTTCCTGCGCCGTCGGCCAGATGTCGCGGAGGAAGACCGGGCCGTCAGCCCCAACGCCGATCGGCTCGCGATCGAAGTCGATGTCCATGCGCCCGGCCAGGGCGTAGGCCACGACCAGCGGCGGCGAGGCGAGGTAGTTGAAGCGGGTCTGCGGATTGACGCGCCCTTCGAAGTTGCGGTTCCCCGAGAGGACGGCCGCCACCGTCAGCTTGCCGTCGTCGATCGCCTTGACGATCGGGTCGGGGAGCGGGCCGGAGTTGCCGATGCACGTGGTGCAGCCGTACCCGACGATCTGGAAGCCTAACGCGTCGAGCGCCGGCTGCACGCCGGCCTTGTCGAAGTAGTCGCGCACCACCTTGGAGCCCGGCGCCAGCGACGTCTTGACCCACGGCTTGCTCGTGAGCCCCTTGGCCGTCGCCTTCTGGGCGAGCAGGCCGGCCGCGAGCATCACGCTCGGGTTGGACGTGTTGGTGCACGACGTGATGGCGGCGATGACGACCGCGCCGTCCTTGAGGGTGAACGACTGGCCGCGCCACTCGCACGCGATGCCGGCGCTCTCGTGCGTCGGCCCCTCGTTCTCCATCACCGCGACCGCGGACTTTTCCGCCTTGGCCTTCGCCGCCGCCTGCTGCTGCTCATGGTGCGCCCGCAGCGACTCGGTGTAGTTGGCCTTGACCGCGGTAAGCGGGATGCGATCCTGCGGACGCTTGGGGCCGGCCAGCGACGGGACCACCGTCGACAGGTCGAGCTCGAGCGTGTCGGTGTACTCGGGGTCGGCCATCCCGTCTTCGCGGAAGAGCCCCTGCGACTTCGTGTACGCTTCGACCAGTTGCACCTGCTCTTCGCTGCGCCCCGAGAGGCGCAGGTACTTGAGCGTCTCGTGGTCCACCGGGAAGAAGCCCATCGTGGCGCCGTACTCCGGCGCCATGTTGGCGATCGTCGCGCGGTCGGCGAGGGCGAGCGACGACAGCCCGTCACCATAGTACTCGACGAACTTCCCCACGACCTTCTTCTTGCGCAGCATCTCGGTGCAGGTGAGCACCAGGTCGGTCGCCGTTGCGCCTGGCGGAAGTTTCCCCGTCAGCTTGAAGCCGATCACCTCGGGAATCAGCATCGACACCGGCTGCCCCAGCATCGCCGCCTCGGCCTCGATCCCGCCGACGCCCCAGCCCAGCACCCCCAAGCCGTTGATCATCGTGGTGTGCGAGTCCGTCCCCACCAGCGAGTCGCAATACGCCACCGTCTCGCCGTCGCTCGTCGCCGTGAAGACCACCTGCCCGAGGTACTCGAGGTTCACCTGGTGGCAGATCCCCGTCCCCGGCGGCACCACGCGGAAGTTGCGCAGCGCCTCCTGCCCCCAGCGCAGGAACTGGTAGCGCTCCAGGTTGCGCTCGTACTCGAGGTTCACGTTGAGCAGGAACGCCGCCTCGGTCCCGTACTCGTCGACCTGCACCGAGTGATCGATGACGAGGTCCACCGGCTGCAACGGGTTGATCTTCGTCGGATCGCCCCCCAGCGTGGCGATCGCGTCACGCATCGCCGCCAGGTCCACCACGCAGGGCACGCCGGTGAAGTCCTGCAACAGCACGCGCGCCGTGCGGAAGGCAATCTCCTTGTCCACCGGGTGCTTCACGTCCCACGTGGCCAGCGTCTCGATGTCCCCCTTCTTCACGAACGCGCCGTCCTCGCCACGGAGCAGGTTCTCGAGCAGAACCTTGAGGGAGAAGGGGAGGCGGTCGACCTTCCCGCCCGACAGCGCGCGCAGCGCGTCGAGTCGGAACATGGTGTACGACCGGGGGCCAACGGTGAGGGTGGCCTTGCTGCCGAAGGAATTCGGATGGGTCATGAGCTCATCACGCAGATGAGGGCGCCGCAGGCCGCGGCGCAGTGAGTCGCGGAGCCACTGGCGGCGGCTCACGGCCCCCGCCAGGCTGCGCCTAATGTAGTGACAGTCCCCCAAGTATCGGAGCAGACGCACCCGTTCCCGCACTCCGACCCCCGCACCACGCCGTCCACTGCTCGGACTCTGGCGCCGTCACCCGCGGGCCCTCCTGCCTCACGGGCACCCCAGTGCGGGGGCTGGCGTTTCGGCAAACGCGGGCCAACTCCTGTCCGACGCGTGGCCACGAAGTGGACTGGTCCCAGGTGCCCGAATAGGGGCCGCGCCCGCGGGGCACCGTCGGCGAGGGGCTTGGCCGGGCTGGCCACGCACCGCGCCTTCGCTCGACGGTCGGATCGTCGAGGCGTCGACGACCTCGTCGCCGACCAGCGTGACGGCCGCCTTCGAGTGCGCTGACGCCGGGACCCCCCCCGCCGGGGGGCAGGGGGAAAGGGGGAGCCCGCGCCGCGCCTCGCCCGCGGCGGTAGATTCGGTCCTCGGGACGCGACGCGGACGCGCGGCCCGCTCCGCGCTCCGAATTGGGTCCCGACGGCCTGGCGTTCTGTCCGTGCGGCCTCGGTCCCCTCACCCTGGCCTCACGATGTCGATCGAACGGCAGGTCGCGGAGCTCGCCATCCGCCTCATGGAAGTCGAGTCGACGAGCGGGCATGAAGCGGCGGTGATCACGGTCGCCGAACAGCTCCTCGCCGACCGACGCTGGAACACCGAGCGCATTCCGGTCGGCGACGGTCGCGATGCGATCCTCGCGACGTCGGCCCCCGCTCCGCTCGTGACGCTGTCGACGCACCTCGATACGGTGCCACCCTACATGCCGCCCCACCTCGACGGTGACACGCTGCACGGGCGTGGCGCCTGCGACGCCAAGGGGATCGCTGCCTCCATGATCCTCGCCGCGGACCGGCTGCGCGATCGCGACGTCCCCGTGGCCCTGCTCTTGGTCGTCGGCGAGGAAACGACGCACGACGGGGCGCACGCGGCCAATGCGCGCCCCACGACGTCGCGCATTCTCATCAATGGCGAACCCACCGAGAGCACCCTCGCCGTCGGGACCAAGGGGGCGATGCGCGCCTTCGTCCGCACGCAGGGGCGCGCCGCCCACTCCGCCTATCCCGAGTTGGGGCACTCGGCGACGCGCGACCTGGTCAACCTGCTCGCGACGCTCGACGCCGTGGAGTGGCCCAGCGATCCGGTGCTTGGGGCGACGACCGTCAACATCGGGATGCTGAGCGGCGGCGTCGCCGACAACGTGATGGCGCCGTCGGCCGAGGCGCGCCTGATGCTGCGCCTCGTGACGCCGGTGGAAGAGGTGTGGCCGATCCTCGAGCGATGGGCGGCGGGACGCGCGGCGGTCGAACGCGGCGTGACCGTTCCCCCCGTGCGGCTCGGCACGCTCGACGGCTTCCCGACGAGCGTGGCCGCCTTTGCCACCGATATCCCCGCCCTCACGAACTGGGGGACACCGTACCTCTTCGGTCCGGGCTCGATTCACGTGGCCCACACCGCGCACGAGCACGTCTCGATCAAGGAACTCGCCGAGGCCGTGTCGGCGTACGAACGAATCGCGATCGGAGCGCTCGAGCGCGAGGGGCTCGGGCGCTAGTTACTCAGCCAGAGCCAGAGCCCGTAGATCCCGACCCCGAGTCCGCCAACCGCGATCACCGTCCCGACGTCGTCGCCGATGATCAGCCCGCCGAGGAAGGCGGCACCACCGACGATCGCCAGCGTCTGGCCGCGACCGCGCGCTCTCGGGGCGACGACTGCCGGCGTCAGCGGCGCATCCGTCACCTGCAATCGGACGCCGGAGACGGCGGCGTCTCGTCGCGGGCCGACCGCAGGGGCCGCCGGCAGCGTCGTGGCGGGCTGACGAAGGGAGGTCCCCCCCGACTGGGCGGCGGAGACGCTGGGGGCGGCGGCCACGATCGAGGCGCCGAGGGCGAGCTGGAGCAACAGGGTGCGCGCGGTCATGACAGATCGGGGTGAGGAGTTTCGACGGCCGAGTCGACTGGATGGGCAGGAAAGCTACGGCGGTGATACCTTGCCACCAACGCGTCCGGTCCGCCGTCGGTGGCCTCCCTCGCGCCACGGCCTCGTGGCCGATCCAGCCCCCCCGTCCCCTCGAGGGTTGCGTGTCCGATCCGCTTCTGGCGCGCCCGGTCGACCTCCCCGCTCCAACGCGCCCCAACGGTGCACCTTTCCCGCGGCGCGGTCGCTGGCGGCCCCGAGCGACCGCGCGCTATTTTAGTCCCCTCAACGCCTGACGAGAGACGGAATGCCGACCCCGCCGAAGAAGATCCGCAAGCAGTACAGCAACACCGAGTATCCCGAGGTCCTCCTGCGCTTCGAGGACGGCCACGAGATCCACGTGCCCAAGGGGCATACCAAGTCGTTCGACTGCTACGAGGGCGAGCGGATCAAGATCCTCGCGAAGTACGATCCCACGTCGGCGGAGCGCGAGAAGGTCGACACGTTGCGCGCCGAGCAGTTCCCGGACGCAGTGGCGTGATCCGCAGGGCGGCTACGGCAGCCCTGCTTCCGTTGGTGCTGGCGGCTGGGGCGCTCCGCGCCCAGTCGCCGGCCGGTGCCCCCGTCCGCGCCGACACCGCGGCCCTTCGCACATCGCTGAATGCCCTGGCCGACGCCCATCACGGGATCGTCGGCTATTTGGTGCGCGACCTCGAGACCGGCGCGACGATCGCACGCCGCGGCGACGAGACGTTTCCCACGGCATCGCTCATCAAGGTCCCCATCCTCGTCACCGTGTTCGACCTGGTGGAGAAGGGGATGCTGTCGCTCGACGATCGCCTGACCGTCCTCAAGATCGACAAGGTGCCCGGGGCCGGGACGCTGCAGTTCATGCACGACGGGATCGAGATCACCGTGCGCGACGCGGCCTGGCTGATGACCACCATCAGCGACAACACCGCGACCAACGTCCTCCTCGACCGGATCATCATCCGGCGCGTCTGGGACAAGATGGAGTCGCTGGGGCTGATGCACACCAAGGTCCATTCCAAGACGTTCCTGCGCAGCTCGAGCGTTGCGATGGACTCGTCGGTGAAGTATGGGCTCGGCGTCACCACCCCGGCCGAGATGGCGCGCCTCTTCGAACTCCTGGCGCAGGGGAAGGCGGTGTCGCCCGCGGCCGACTCGGTCATGCTCGACATCCTCGCGCATAACGAGGACGGCCAGCTGCTGCAGCGCTATGCGAACGGGGTGCATGCGCCGCACAAGACCGGGGCGACCGATGCGGTGCGTACCGAGTGCGCGCTCTTCTCCCTGCGCCACCGGGTGGTGGCGTGTGTCCTGACCCGGGACAACGTCGATCAGCGGTGGGTCCTCGACTCCGAACCACAGCTCACGATGGCCCGGATGGGCGAGGCGATCGTGATGGCGTGGGGACTCCCGCCCAAGACGCCATGATCCGCATCACGCCAAAGGTCGCCGACGCCCTCCTGAACGGGCGCCCCGTCGTGGCGCTCGAGAGTTCCGTGTTGGCGCAGGGGCTCCCGATCCCGGCCAATCGCGAGGCGGCGGAGCGCATGACGCTCGCCGTGGCGCGGGGCGGGGCGGTGGCGGCCATCACAGGGGTGATCGACGGGACGCCAACGCTCGGACTGACGCACGACGAGCTCGAGCGCTTCCTGGCGCGCGATGGGATCCGCAAGGTGTCATCGCGTGACCTGGCGGTCGCCGTGGCGCAGCGCCAGTCGGGGGCGACGACGGTGGCGGCCACGCTGGCCCTAATCGCGCGCAGCGACATCCGAGTCTTTGCCACTGGCGGCATCGGCGGCGTGCACCGCGAGCCGGCGTTCGACGAGTCGGCCGACCTCGTCGAACTGGCGCGCACCCCCCGCGTGGTCGTCTGCGCCGGTGCCAAGTCGATCCTCGACCTCCCGGCGACGCTCGAGCGCCTCGAGACGCTGGGCGTTCCCGTGATCGGGTATCGCTGCCGCGAGTTCCCCGCCTTCTTCTCCACCTCCAGCGGGCTCCCGGTCACCGCCGTCGCCGAGTCGCCGGAGGAGATCGCGGCCATCGAGCGGGCGCACCGACGGCTCGGTCGGGATGAGGCGCTCCTCATCGTACAGCCACCGCCGATCGATGCCGCCATTCCGCGCGACGAGATCGAGGCGGCGGTCGAGGGTGCCTTACGAGAGGCGGCTGCGCAGCACGTGCGTGGCGCCGCCGTCACCCCGTTCCTCCTGGCGGCGGTTGAGCGGGCGACAGCGGGGCGGTCCCGTCGCACCAACCTGGCGCTGCTCGAGGCCAACGCGCTGCTCGCCGGGCAGATCGCCGCCGCGCTCGTTCGGGACGACATCCCGCCCGTGCCGTCGGGGCGCATCCACGCGTCTTGAGCGTGGGCGCCAACGGGCACGGCGCCATGTCAGTGGCTAGCTTTGGAGCGAGTGCCGGCGCGTCGTCCTGCCCGCTGCAACACGCGTCACGGCGGGAAGTATTGAACCACCCGCGTTCGGAATGGTACAATAGGCCAGCACGCTCGAACGGGAGGTAGTGCGAGAGATGCCGACTCCATTCCTGAGTTCCGAGGAGTACGATGAGCGCGCCCATCAGCTCTATAACGAGGGGCACTATGATGAGGCGCTCGACGTCCTTCGCGAGGGGCTCGCGCTCTATCCGCACGCGGTAGAGCTGCACGTTGGCGTCGGCTATGCCCGGCTCGCCCGCGACGAGTTCGCGTGGGCGCGCCGCAGCTTCGAGGAAGCGCTCATCCTCGATCCCGAGCACGAGGACGCGCTCGCCGGGCTCGGCGAGGTCCTGCTCAAGCTCGGGCAGGAGGACGCGGCCCGGAAGGCGTTCCAGACGACGCTCGCGTTAGGCTACGAGGATGACCTGGAGCTCATGCTCCAGATCGGGCGCGCCCTCTTCCGCGAAGGACTCATCGAGGACGCCAAGGAGTTCTTCGAGGTCGCGATGCGGCAGGCCCCCGACTCGGCCGAGGCCGTGGCCCTCGTGGGCTACTCGCAACATCGCCTCGGCGACGACGAGGCGGCCATCACCACGCTGCGACGCTCGCTCCAGCTCGACCCCGACCACACCGAGGCGCGCATCTACCTCGGCAACATCCTGTACGACCGCGGCGAGTACGAGGCCGCGCTGTACCACCTCGATCGCTCCAAGCCCGAGGATCACTGGGACGAGCTCGGGATCTGGCGCCTGATGGAGCTCAAGCGGACCATCCACCGCCTCCCCGACGACGATCCGGAACTCAAGAAGTGGGAGGAGCGCCTGGCGGAGCTGGCCGGCGAGCCCGACGACATCGACGAGATGCTCGCCGAGATCGAGCAGCGCGCGATGGAACAGGACCAGCACGACGTCAAGCAGCAGCTCGAGCTGTTCGGGTCTATGCTGAGCGGTCTCGTGGACCAGAAGGGCGAAGGGCGCGAACACCGCGTGATGACGCGCGATGGACGCGCCTTCAACGGCAGCTGGGACGAGATCGTGCGGCAGATGCGTGACGGCAACGCCACGTTCACCGGCCGCTCGGTGCAGGACTTCATGCTCAACGAGGCCCGGCGCGGCTACTCGCTCACCGGGATCGTGATCCCGACCGGCGACGCCGAGAGCTTCATTCGCGGCAGTGCCGACGCCGGGCTCCTGCGCATTCTCACGTAGACCACCGCGATCACATGGCGACAGATGGCCAGCGGACGGCGCGGGCCGCGTTCGACGCGGCCCGCGTTTCGTTCGACCGCCTCGCGAGGGCGGTCGAGCCGGGCGAGATCGGCGGTGCGCTCACCGAGGCGTGGGCCGGCACGGAGGACGCGCTGCGTGCCCTCGCCGGCTCGCAGGTGCTCGGCGGGGTCGCCCTGGTGCGCGAGCTGCGCCAGCGCAACCTGCTCGCCCTCGACGATGCGCACGCCCTCGTCGATTTTCATGCCGCCGCCGAGCGCGCGGCGAGCGAGGGGTACGTCGCCTCCGCCGCCGACGTCGAGTCGGCGCGCGCCGCGCGGGAGCACCTCACGCGCGTGCTGGCACGCGACGCCGGGGGCGAAGCGCCGAGGCAGGCGCCGTACTCCGGCCCCATCTCCACCCCGGTCACGCCGCGCCCCGCCGTCGACCCGCTCCCGCCGCCGCCCCCCATCCCGCCGTCCGCCAGGAGCAACACGCTGGCCGCGGCGCTCGTGCTCGTGGCCGTCCTCGCCGTGCTCGGTGCCGTCGGCTACTACGCCCTCACCTTCAATCGCGAGTCGTCGGCGCTGCGTACCGGACGCGCCGCCTTTGCGGCTGGCGACCGCCTCACCGCCCGCAACGCCTTCGCCTCGGCCGCGGGCGAGGCGCCCGCACTCGCCGAGCCGCACATCTACCTCGGGCGCATCGCGCGTGACGAGGGCGATCGCGCCACGGCGAGCGCCGAGCTGCGGCGCGCCGTCGAACTCGAGCCCGCGAACTACCTCGCCCACCGCGAGCTCGCCGCCTACCTCCTGTCGACCGGACAGGCCGAGCTCGCCCGGTCGTTCTACCAGCGGGCCATCGAGCTCAACCCTGCCGACAAGGTGTCGCTGGGGTACATGGCCTGCGCGCTCCATCGCCTTGGGCGCACCGACCTCGCCGTGCGCTTCTTCCAGCGCGCCGGCCCGGGCGAGTGGGACAGCTGCAAGGCCACCCCGCCCGGCCCGCTCCCACTCCCGGCAGCTGCAGCGCCGGGCCCCTCGGCGCCGCCGCGCTGACCGTCGCGGGGACGCCATCCAGCCGTCCCCGCCGCCTCACCTGTGCCAGGTTTCGTCATGATTCGCTCGCTCGCCCCCGAGAGAGTGCACCGCACCGTCCTGTCCAACGGACTCACCGTCCTCGTACACGAGGACCACTCGGCCCCCGTGGCCGCGGTCGTCACCTACGTCAAGGCCGGCTACTTCGACGAGACCGATGACGTCGTGGGGATTGCCCACGTCCTCGAGCACATGTTCTTCAAGGGAACGCCGACGCGAGGCGTCGGACAGATCGCTCGACAAACGAAGGCCAGCGGGGGCTACCTCAACGCAGCGACCATCTACGACCACACGTCGTACTACGCCGTCCTCCCCATCGAAGGCTTCGACACCGGGCTCGCCATCCAGGCCGATGCCTACGCCAACTCGCTCATCGACGCGGAGGAACTGCGCCGCGAACTCGAGGTCATCATCGAGGAGGCCAAGCGCAAGGAAGACAACCCGGGGGCCGTGACGACGGAGACGCTCTACGAACTCCTCCACGATCGCCATCGCATCCGCCGCTGGCGCATCGGCCGCGAGGAGCCGCTGCGCGCGCTGCGGCGCGACCAGCTCGTGCGCTTCTATCGCAACTTCTATCGCCCCTCCAATACGGTGCTGGTCATTGCCGGCGACGTCACCCCCGCCGCCGTGATCCCGCGCGTCGCCGAGCTCTATGGCGCGCTTCCCGACGGCGAGATTGCGCGCGTCCCCGGCGACGAGGAGACTGCACCTGCCGGGCGACGCTATCGCGAGCGCGACGGCGACATCGCCGAGACGCAGGTCGCGATCGGATGGCGCACCCCCGGGACGCGACACGCCGATACGCCGCTGCTCGACCTCGCTGCCGCGGTGCTTGCCTCGGGTCGCTCGTCGCGCCTGTATCGCGCGGTGCGCGAGCAGCGCCTCGCCTCGAGCGTCTCAGCCTACAACTACACCCCCACCAGCCTGGGCGTCTTCGTCCTGCACGCCGACGGCCCCGCCGAGCGCGCCCCCGAGGCCGCGCGCGCGATGTGGAGCGAGCTGCAGGCGCTGCTCGACGGCGGCGTCGCCAGCGGCGACCTGGAGCGCGCCAAGCGCCTCTTCGAATCGCGCTGGCTGCGCCGGCTCGAGACGATGGAGGGGCAGGCCAACTTCCTCGCCGAGTGGGAGGCGTTAGGCGACTGGCGCTGGGCCGACGAATACGCCGCGCGCATGCTCGCCGCGACCCCCGCCGAGGTGACCGAGGCGGCGCGCCGCTACCTCGACCCCGCGCAGGCCTCGATGATGGTCTATCGCCCATCGTCGGCCCCCGTCTTCGCCTCGGGCGTGGTCGAGGCCTTCGCCGCGCTCGACAACGCCCCCACCTCGACGCTCGAGGCCATCGCCCTCCCCACCGCGCCCTCGGCGCCAGCGCTCGTCCAGGGGACGGCGCCCGAACGCACGCACGGCCAGGTGAGTGTCTTCCGCACCGCGCGTGGCGTGCCGATTCTCGTCAGACGCAAGGCCGGGACACCGATCGTGCATCTCGGGCTCTACGCGCTCGGCGGGGCGCTGGATGAGACGGCGACACACGCCGGCATCGCCACGCTCCTCGCCCGCACCACGCTCAAGGGCACTGCGCGCCGATCCTCCGATGTCATCGCCCTCGAGACCGAGCTGCTGGGCGGGAGCATCGCACCGACCGTCACGAGCGACGGCATCGGGTGGACACTCTCCGTCACCCCCCGGCACCTGGCGGCCGGCATCGACCTCCTCGCCGACGTTGTGCTCACCCCCACGTGTCCGGCGGCGGCGTTCGAGACGGAGCGAAGCGTGGCTCTGTCGCAGCTCGCGCAGCTTCGGGACGACATGATGCGCTATCCCGTGCGGCTGGCGACCGAGGCGGCCTTCGGCGCGCATCCGTATGGCCGTGGCATCCTCGGGAACGAGGAGACGCTGCGCGCCGTCACGGTCGACGACGCCCTCGGATGGCATCGGGCCAACGTGCGGCAATCACCGTGTGTCCTGGCGGTCGTTGGCGACGTGGATCCGGCGCAGATCGCCGAGGTGCTCGGCTCCGCCTTTGCGTCGCTGGAGTACCGGGACGCTTCCCCCCTCGTGTACCCCACGTGGCCCGACGGCGTGCAGCAGCGCGCCGACACGCGCGACAAGTCGCAGACGGGGCTCGCCCTCGCCTTCCCGAGTCCCTCACGCCGCGACGACGCGCGCATTGCCGCGCACCTCATCGCGGGGGTGGCCAGCGGGCTCGGGGGGCGCTTCTTCGACGAGCTGCGCGACAAGCAGTCGTTGGGGTACACCGTGCACGCCACGTCGAGCGACCGGCTCGCCGCCGGCATGTTTCTCTCGTACATCGCGTGCTCGCCGGAGAAGGAAGAGGTCGCGCGCGCCGGCCTCCTGCGCGAGTTCGCCAAGCTGTGCGAGACGCCCGTCACCGACGCCGAACTGGCGCGCGCCCGCACCTATGCGTTAGGCACGCATGCCATCGCCCAGCAGTCGGGGGGCAACGTCCTGGCCGAGCTGGTCGATGCCTGGATGTACGGGACCGGACTGGAAGAACTCGACCGCTTCGCCGACCAGCTGCTCGCCGTCACCCCGCAATCGATGCAGCAGCTCGCGCGGGAGTACTTCGTGCCCGAACGACGCGTCGAAGGGATCGTGCGAGGGAGACGGAAGGATTGAGGAGGAAGACGAGAAGACGAGAAGACGAGAAGACGAGAAGACGAGAAGACGAGAAAGCGACGCTGGAGCGCCAGACTCGGCGCCGCGACACACCCAACTCGTCTTCCCGTCTTCCCGTCTTCCCGTCTTCTCACGACGCCGGCGGGTTCATGATCTTCCCCACGAACAGGATCGTCCCGCTCAGCCGCTCGCGCAGTGCGAACACGAACGGGCGGTCGACGCGTACCATCGTGCGCTGCGGGAGCGAGGTCACACCGATGCCGATCGTCGTCACCGCCGCCGCCTCGGTCCCCACCTCGTTCACGTCCACGAAGCTGTTCTGCTTCACGAACGAGATGTACAGCTCGCGTCCCATCGACGAGGAGAGGCGCGTGAAGTCGGCCTGCCCGGCGGCGAAGGGGAGCTTCATCCCCATCGATTGCAGCGGAGCGTTGAGCGTCCGCTCCCACGACATCTTGAATCGCGGGAGACTCAGCTCCACCTCCGAGGTCGCGAACGCGGCGATCGCCGTCGACCAGGTGGCGGCGTTGAGCGAGTTCACCAGCGCCTGCGCCGTCTCCCCCTCACGTGGCAGGATCACCGTCATCGAGAACGCATCACCGCCGTAGCCGAGATCGACCAACGTGCGGCCGTCCACGGCCGCCACGCGCATCGTGTCCGTCCGGCGCATCATCGGCACCTGCACCGTTGAGCCGGACTCCAGCCTGAACGGCATCTGGACCGTCTGCTTCGGGTCGAAGGCTTCGCGCCAGTCGCCCTTGAAGTAGATCGCATTCATGAGGAGCATCACGAGCTCGGGGCTCAGCGCGTCGAGCACCTTCTCGATCTTGCCGTTGGTCGCCGTCTTCGCCCACCCGTTGATCGTTGCCAACGCCGAGGGCGCGGCGAAGTCGAGTGGCGCCGTCGTGGCGTCGAAGAACGACTTCGACTCGCTGAGGAACGTCGGCTCGATCGCCGGACCAAACGAGTTGCGGTAGAAGATCGAGTTGGCGATGCGGAAGTCGACGCGCGCGTCGAGGCCGCGCAGCATGGCGATCAGGTCGCGGTATGCCGCCAGCACGTCGGGGCGCGCCATCGCGCCGACGCCGAGCGTCGTACGCATCTCATCCTGCGTCGCCCCGGCTGTCCCGTTCATCGCCATCCCCAGCGCCATCGACGCCGACAGCGGCGACATGAAGATGTTTTCCGCCGGCGTGTCGGCGTTCACCCTGGCCAGCAACCGGAAGCCGAAGCTGTTGGCGGCCGTGATGATCCCCTGTTCGGCCGGCGAGAGCGCGCGCGGCAGCGCCTTGATCTCCTGCGGCGTCTTTCCCGGCGCCGACGGATCGCTGCACGCCGTGGCAAGGAGCAGAAGGGTTCCGACGACCGCCGCGTATCTCGTGCTCATGGTGCGCTCTCTTGTGTCCGTGTGGTCCCGGTCGGGCTAGCCCCTAACGCTGCGCTGACGGCGGGTACCCCAGCGTGTCATTGATCCACCGCACCAGGGGCGCCATCGCCTTGAAGTCCTTTTCGACCTGCTGCGCAAGCTTGCCCGATACCACCATGGCATCGTCCAGCGGCGCCGAGACCGTGAACGAGGCGTGCCGCAACAGCTCGGCGTGTTCGTGCGCGGGATCGTAGCCGCGCGGCGTGCGCGTCAACTTCCCCTCCTCGCTCAGCGCGCCGAAGCGGCTCGCCAGTGCTCGTCCCTTCAGCAGCTTCTTCAACTCTCCGCCACGTTCGGCGATCCCGTCGCGAATCGCCGCGAGCGTCGGACGCGCCGGCATCCAGATGCCGCCAGCAACGATCGACTCCCCCGGCTCCAGGTGGAAGTAGTACCCGGCCCCGGCACCGTGCGTTTCGCCTCCTACTCCGTGAGACGCACGAACGTGCGAAAACCAGCAGGCCACGTGGGTTTTGTATGGCGACTTGTCCTTGGAGAACCGCGTGTCGCGGTAAATGCGGAAGATCGCACGCTTGGGGCTGCCGGAGATTTCCGGGACCGTGCGCGCCAACCGCACGTCCATCTCCTCCACGAACAGCTTCATCGGTTCGAGCAGCAGCTCGTCAAACTGTTCCTTCCGCGCCTTGAACCACTCGCGCTCGTTGTGGCGCTTGAGCTGCTTGAGGAACTTCAACGCCTCGGGCGCAAAGCCGGGAAAGATCGTCATGGCGCTCCTATCGTCCTTCGGTGGTCTCGGCCAGTGCCGCTCGGGCGCGGGCCACGGTGGTGGCGGCGGGGCGCAGGCGCCCTCCCGGCGCCCGCAGCCCGACCACCGCTTCGTAGTCGCCCGCCCCGTCGACGATGACGGCGCGGACCTTGGCTTGACTCGTCGCCCAGGCGACGATTCCCCAGATGGCCCGTTCCTGGTTCCCCTCGCCGAAGGTCCGCGGAAAGGCGCGCGCCGAGAAGATCCATTGCTCCTTGGTCGACCGGCGCATCCAGCGATCCGCCAGCCGCAAACGCGCCGACAGTGATGCCCCGCCGCCGAACGACGGCGCCAGCGAGAAGCCGAGCAGGTCGATGTCCCGGCGGCGATCGCCCCAGAAGTAGAGCGCCGAGTCACCGGCGGTGAACGACGACGCGCTGAGCGCGACGCGTGTGCGCGGGCGCAGGCGGTGCGCGAGCGCGGCCGACCGTTCGAGGTAGTCGTGCCACCACGCGGGCTTCACGCGCCCCAGCGCCATCGTACCGGCCTCGCCTGGGTCGAGCGCCGGGACGAGAATGTCGGGGCGAACGCGCCGCACAATCTGCTCGATCAACGCCAGGCGCTGGGCCATGTAGTCGCTCGGGCTGCGCTGGTAGCGTTCCGCGTCGCGCACGCTGTAGCCGAGCGTGACCACGAGCAAGACGGAGTCGCGCCGGATGTCTTCCAGTGACGAGGCCAGCGAGTCGAGTACCAGCGCCCGAACCCCGTCGGTGGCCAGCGTGACACTGACCACCCCCGCGTCGAGCGTATCGGCCAGCGCGAGGTCGCGCGCCAGCGGCAACGGCGGGGGTGGGGCGTCGAGCGTTGGAAAGATGTGCAGCCCGAGCGTGAAGTCGCCGCGTGGGCGTTCCTGCAGGCGCTCATCGCCGAAGCCGGAAAACGACTCGGCCGCGTAGACGGCGCGCGGGAACTCCGTGGCCGTCACCACCACGGATGCGGCTGCGCAGAGCGCCAGCACCGCGCGCACCGACTTGCTCACCTTCCAGCGCGCCGGGTAGGCGGGCGACAGGAGAGGGAGGACGACGAGCCACGGCGAGGCCAGCGCGGCGCGCCCGAAGACGAGGCCGAGCGCCCCGGTCTGCGCGACCGCCGCCCCGATGAGCGGGGACGGGAGCTCCGCCACCCACTCGGCGGCGAATCGCGCGAGGGCGGCGACAAACAACGTGCAGTTGAAGACGAAGATCGGAATTGCGAACAGCGGGGTCACGAGCCCGCGCAGCAGCGCGTAGCCGCTCTGGGCCACGAAGAACAGGAGCACGAGCGGCCAGAGCCCGGCCACGAAGTGCACCACGCGTCCCGTGAGCGTCGTGTTCGCCGCGAGCACGATGAGCGCCCCCGGGACGATGAACAGTCCGCAGATCGAGGTGAGGGCGAGGAAGAGGCGAGACTGCCGACGCGCCTTGGCGATCTGGCCTGCGAGCAGGACGTCCCAGAGCAGGACCGCCGCTGACAGCGCCGCATAGGCGGCCAGCGTCCACTCCGTACGCCACACCATGGGTCAGCCCTCCCGCAAGGCGGGCGTGCCGCGCCGCGGCGCATAACGAGTCGAGAGGGGCACGGCGGGGGAGGGAGCGAGAAGTGACGGGGGATCGCCGGTCGCGCGATCGCGCAGAAATCTCCCATCGGGCGGTCCACCCGCACAAGCAAGCGCGACCCACGGCGGAAGGGAAGCGAGGAGCGGCGCGCGGCGGAGCTCCCGCACCGGCACGGGCCGCGCCTATCCCCGCTCCGCATCCCCAGAATTAGCTTCTTCGCCATGGACCGACGCCCCCTGCTCTACATCCCCAGCCTCATCTCGCTGACGCGACTCGTGATGGCGGCGGCGTTCGTCATGGTCCCATCCCCGGCCGTCCGCGTCTGGCTCGTCCTGGCCGCGACGCTCACCGACTTCCTCGATGGCTGGCTCGCACGCCGCGCCAACCTCACCACCCGCTGGGGGGCGCTGATCGACCCGATCGCCGACCGCATGTTCGTCTTCACCGCGGTCTGCGTCTTCCTGTTCGAGGGGATGATCAACACGGCGCAGTACTTCACGCTCATCTCGCGCGACTTCATGACTGCGGTCGGCTTCCTCGTCGCCCGCTCCGTCTCGTGGCTGCGGCCCATCACCTTCCGCGCTCGCCTGTCGGGGAAGGTCGCGACCACGCTGCAGCTGGCGGCGCTCATTGCGCTCCTCATGCAACCCCATCGCGCCACCCTCTTCATCAACCTCGTCGGCGTTGCCTCGCTCTGGGCCATCGTCGACTACACGCTCATGCTCTGGCGGGAGCGCGCGCGCACCGCATGAACCTGATGCACCGCGGGTGGCTCGCCACGCTCGCGATCGTGGCCGTCGCGGCGCCCCTGGCGGCGCAGCGCCCGACCGGCCGGCAATTCGAAGGGCGCGTCGACCTCGTCGCCGCGGACACCCCCTCGTTGCAGCTCGGCCTGGGGCTCAACATCCCCGCGGGGATCTACGTGCGCGTGGCCGCCATCGTCGCCGGAGGGGTCGCGCACCGCGATGACGTCACCCACGGCGCCGCACGCGCTGACCTCGTCGCGCGCTTCCTGCTCGACCCGTATCGCGAGTTCCCCCTCGGCCTGTATGGCCTGGGGGGACTCAGTGCGATGCATGACCCGTTCGAAGGGTGGCGCCCGCGCGTGATGGTCGGCGTCGGCGTCGAGTCGCGCGTGCGGAGCGGACGCGCCATCGCGGCCGAGCTCTCGCTCGGTGGCGGCGTGCGGATGGGCGTGGCCGTTCGACGCGCGCGGCGCAGCGGGCGTTAGGCACGCCCGCGCCGATGGGCGTTAGGCACCCCCGACCGGCTACCGCACGAAAAGCAAAACCCCCTCAAGGTCGAGGGGGTCGATCGTGCTACGCCGCGGTGATCGCTTCGTTGCTCCGGCTCTGCTTCGGCGGTTGCACAAAGCGCTCACCAAGCAGGCGAATCTGCTGCAACTGCTCAGGCGACAGCTCGTGAAAACGCTCGGCGAGGTACTTCATCGTTTCCGCGAACCACTCGCCCTGATGATCGGGCTCGGAACCGATGACTCCGCATTGCATGATGTGCTGGAACAGCTCGTCACGGGCTTCATCGAACGGTGTCGGCAAGGCCGACGGCGTGTGACGACGGACGGGTTTCTTCGCCATGTCCTCGGGTTGAAAGGTGTGTACAGGATGGAAAGCTAATCGATCAGCTGCGTCCGCCAAAGTTACGCGCAGCATCTGGTGAACGTTCTCGCGCGGCCGAACCCCCGTGCACGAACCGCCACACCAGCTCGGCCAGGACTTCGGGAGCCTCCTCCGGGACCAGGTGGCCGACCTCATCTACAGTCTCGTATCGGCCGCTCGGGAGCTGATCGGCAAGGTTTTCCGCTATCGCCTTGGTGCACCAGCGGTCCCGCGTCCCCCTCACCACCAGCGTCTCCTGCCGAATCCCGGGCGGCGACAGCTCCTCCAGCTCCTCCTCCTCCAGCGCCCCGGCCAGTGCGAGCAGGTGATTGGCGCCGTCGCGCCCGAGGTACGGGGCGAGGTAGCGTCCGATCAGGACCGCCGGCATGTGCCGCGGCGCATCCACCGATTCCTCGAGGAATGGAGTCAGCAGCGACGAGGCGCCAAAGAGCCCGCGCGACAGCCGCAGGGCGTGCTTGGCGGTGTCACGCTGCAGCTCGCGAATCGCCGGCCCCTGAATGTCGCCGAGCGGCGGCGCCCCGATCAGCACCAGCTTGGCCACGCGGTCACGACGAACCGTCGCCAGCGTCATCGCCACGATCGCGCCGACGTCGACCCCCACCACGGTGACCGTGGGGAGCTGCAGCGCCGTCAGGGCGCGGTCCAGGTAGTCGGCCTGCGCCCGCACCCCGAAGTCGGCGTCGAACGGGCGATCGGACTCCCCATAGCCAAAGAGGTCGACCGCGTACGCCGTCATCTGTCGAACCGCCAGCATCGGCGCGACGTGCCGCCAGAGGAAGGCGGACGTCCCGAATCCGTGCAGGAGGACCACCGGGGTCCCCCCGAAGCCGAACCGCTCCACGTGCATCGCCCCGGGGCCAACCGGGACGCGAAAGATGTCGGGATCGGAGGGGACGCTCACGCCGGGGAAAGTGAGGGCAGCGGACAGGACGGTCGCCCGCCATCAGCTCGAGCAGGCGAGGGGGAATCTAAGCACCGCGGTCCACCCCGGCGGTGTGCAACGGCGCGCCGCGGCGAATCGCCCGGTAATCGCAGGCGCGCCCTACTCCCTCGAACTCGCTCCTGCTCCTAGAATTCCCTCGTTGCGCGCGCGCCGGTCACCAGCATACGCGCACGGAGTCCCATCGACCGAGGCAGGAACCCATGTCCGAGCAGACGTACGACGAGGGGCGGTCGAGGAACCTGCAGGAATTGCTGCGCGCGCTGGCCGAGCGGATTCATTTTCTCGACCAGCGCGGAGCACTGCTCGACAATGCGGCAGAGTTGCAGAAGCTCCTCGGGGACATCCGCAGCGAGCTGTTCCACTACGAAGTGCGCTGCACGTACGACACCCCCGAGATCGCCGAACACAAACGCATCGTCGCCGATGCGAAGGAGCCGACAGAGGAGCAATGGCCAAGCAACCAGTGGATGCCGGACGAGGACGCGGACCCAACGTGGTGAAGAAGAGCGCCAAGGGTCGCCAGGGGAACTTCTACGCCATCCTGGGGCTCGTCGCCGCCCTCGTCGGCGTGTTCATCATCTATCGCGTCACGCAGCCGTCCGCGACCCCCGATAGCACGCGCGTCGATCCGTCGATCCCGCTCCCCACGGCGTCGGGATACCTGCTCGGACGCGAGGATGCACCGGTGCAGGTCCTCGAATTCGCCGACTTCGAATGCCCCGCGTGTGGGCAGTTCTACGTCCTCACCGAGCCCGATGTCCGGCAGCGCCTCATCGAGACGGGAGAGATCAGCTACCGCTTCTTCGACTATCCGCTTCCCGGGCACAAGAACACTTGGCCGGCCTCGCACGCCGCCGCCTGCGCCAACGAGCAGGGGAAGTTCTGGCAGATGCACGACCTGATCTTCCAGGGACAGGACCAGTGGAACGGCGAAGCGACGTCGCGCCCGAAGGGGGTCTTCAAGGGCTACGCCGAGACGATCGGTCTCGACGTCGGCAAGTGGGAGCAGTGCTTCGACGACCAGAAGTTCCTGCGCAACATCCAGTCGCACCGCGCCGAGGCCGAGCGTCGCATGGTCGGCTCCACGCCGACCTTCATCATCGGGTCGCGCATGGTCCCCGGCAGCATCTCGTTTGACAAGTTCAAGGCGTACGTCGACAGCGCCAAGGCCGAACTGCCGCCGGCCGCCGCCGCACCGGCCGCCGATACCGCCGCGAAGCCGTAGCGCCTCGACCTGCGCTCCGAGTGTGTCCTGCGCGCCGCTCCCTTCACAGGGGGCGGCGCGTTTGTGCGACGGGGCCTGTCGTTGGAGCATCGGGCACGCGTCCCCCGGCCGGACCTACCCGCGATCGTTCGCGAAGCGACGCTTGGGGTCGATCTTTTCCACCAGCGGCGTCGCGTCGGCGCGGCGGTACACCGTCTCGCGGAGCCAGCGCAACTCCTCCTCCTTCTCGCCATCCGCGACGTCGCGCCACCACACCGATTTCTGCGCGTTCCAGCGATAGCTGCGCCCCTTGAGGAGGTCCTTCGACTCGAAGGGGGCCGCGGTCGCCGCTACACGCCACATCGTGCGGCGCGCGCTCGCCAGGAGGAGGCGCATCGGGAGGTCGCCGTCGGCAAGCGGGGTCGCCAGCAGGTGGATCCCCGCGTAACAATCCTCGTCGGCGCGGTGTGCCTCGTAAAACGTGCGCGCATGCTTGTAGAGCAGGAACTCGAGCTTGGCCGAGTCGTAGCCGTGGCTGGCCCACGGGACATCGACCTGCGAGCAGGCCCAGTGCTTCTCCGCAAACGCGGGGAGCCGACGATCGAGGAAGCCACGGTCGAAGGCGGCATTGTGGGCGATCACCAGCACCGCACTGCCTAACGCGGCGCCGATGGCCGCCTCGTCCAGGCGTTGTCCGGCCACCATCGCATCGGTGATCCCCGTCTTCTCCACCACGAATGGCGGAATCGGGCGCCCCGGATCCTCGTAGCAGGTGATGGCCGGATGGATGCCGTAGACACGACCGCTCGCAGGGGCATAGTCGAAGGGGACGCCGCAGAACTGGATGATCGCGTCGGACGACGCCTCGAGTCCCGTCGTCTCCACGTCCACGAAGAAGGCGCGCTTGAGCGTCTCGCCGTCGGGCCCCGCGTACCGATCCACGCGCGGCAGGCGCCGCAGGACGAGGAAGTCGGGATCCCCCGCCAGCACGGCGGCGGCCGACTCGGAGCGGACGCGGTCAGTGGGCATCGGCGGGACACGGAGCGAGGGCAACGAACATCCGGGCCAATCTACCCCCCGGGCCGACAGCGGCGAGCTACCCCCGCGCTCAGGAGGCCCCGTCAGGGATCACCCGAGCCCAGCAGGGGAGAAACCCGTGTTGCACCCTCTGGCGCAAAGACGGACCCTAGTAACAGCATTTCCACATACCTGCGAACGGAGGTCGCCATGCCCGCGACGTTTACCCCTCTCACGAACGACGTGCTGGACGGTGTACGCCGGGGAGACGAGAAGACACTCGAACGTCTCTTCCGGAGTCACTTCGATGCACTCGTCGAGGAAGCGAAAGCACACCTCGATGATGCCACCCTTGCCCCGCGCGTCGTGGAAACGGCGGTCCTGCGGGCGTGGGAGAAGCACGAGTCGTTCGAGACGACCGCGTCGCTGGAGGAGTTCCTGCACCATGCGGTTCACGAAGGGGCCATTCGCGAGAAGTCGCGGCGCGCGGCGTTGCATCGGTTCGAGTCGCACGAGGGGGTGCACGTCAATCGCGCCAACGGCCACGCCGCCGCGACGGTCGACGAGGCCTGGCAGCACATCGCCAACACCCTGCATGCGCCGCCGCCCGATGCCGCCAGCATGGCGGCCAAGGCCGAGATGTCGCGCCACAACGCCGCGGAGCACATGGCGGCCGTCGGCAAGCGTCGGTCGCCGCTGATCACGCTGGCGTACCTGCTGGCCGCCGTCGCCGTCGTGGCCGGGCTCCTCTTCACGATCTTCCGGGAATCGCCCGATGAGAAGGTGACGCGCTTCCTCAAGCATCCCGACTCGCAGGAGATCATGTCCAAGTTCGGACAGATCGGCTCGATGACGCTGGACGACGGGACCAAGGCGACCATCGGTGCCGACTCCAAGCTCCTGATTCCTCCGGGCTTCAACAAGGAAGTGCGCGCCGTGCGGGTGACCGGCACCGCGTCGTTTGAGATCGCCAAGCAGGACCTCATGGCCTTCGAGGTGCGCGTCGGTGAGGCGTCGGTCGTGGCGACGGGGACCAAGTTCGCCGTCAACTACGACACGGCGACCCACGTCTCCCTCGTGCGGGTGGAGGAAGGTTCGGTCAACTTCCGCTTTGGCGAGGTGGTGAAGCCGGTCGCCGCCGGTCAGGCGATGATGGTGGATGCCAAGGGGGCCTTCAGCGAGGCCGACAAGAGCGCGCAGGATGAAGCGCTCGCCTGGACGAGCGGTCGCCTCGTGGTGGTCAATCGCACGCTGCGCCAGGCGCTCGAGCAGACTCGGCGCTGGTACGGCATCGCCCTCGTGCCGTCGGATCAGGCGCTGATGGAGCGCAAGGTCTCGATCGATGCCTCGCTGGACTCGTCGAAGGAGATGATTGCCGACCTCGAGGAATCCGGCAGCATGAAGTTTGGCTGGGACGACAAGACGATGATGCTCTACGACATCGGGCACGTCCCCGCCGCGAAGAAGTAGCCCTCACGCGGCCGCTCCTCCCTGGCCGCCGCCCGGCGGTGCCGATCCTGGCGCCGCCGGGCGTTTGCGTTCGCCCCCTCCACCTGCTGCGAAAGACACGCGCCCCCGCCGGGCGGCCGTCACATGCAGCGGCCGTCGCGCGCAGCGGCCGCCGCGTTCAGCGGCCGTCGCGCTCCGCGATCCCCCCGATCTGGCGGATCATGGCGCTGAAGATCCACGCGTGGAATGGCGACATGGCGTACCAGTACGCCCAGCCCAGGAGCCCCTTGGGCGCAAAGAGCGCCGACTGCGACAACAACGATCCGCCGGACTCGTGCGGCGTGACGGTGAACTCCAGCCACGCGCGCCCCGGGACCTTCATCTCGGCGCGCAAGCGCAGCAGCTGTTCGTCTTCCACCCGTTCCACGCGCCAGAAATCGATGGCGTCGCCCGCGCGCACCTCGCTGGGGTGACGTCGCCCGCGCCGCATCCCGACGCCGCCCACCATGCGATCCAGGATGCCGCGCACCTGCCAGGCCCAGTTCATCGACAGCCACCCGCGCTCGCCGCCTAACGACGTAAAGGCCCGGAACACGGCCGCCGGCGAGGCGCGGACGACGCGCTGCCGCCGCTCGATCTCCATCCCCTCACGCGTCGTCAGCAACACCGGCGCGGCGTCCCCCACCGATGTCGACAGGGCGTCGCTCCAGATCGTCTCCACCTTGCCCGCGTCGAGCCGTTCCAGCGCCAGCTTCACGGACTCCTCGTAGCTCAGCAGGCGCATGGCGGGGAAGATCCGGCGCGCCGCGTCGCTGTGCATCACCACCTCGTTGCGCAGCCCCTCGATCAACGCCTTGGCGATCTGGCTCGGGACCGGCGTGACCAGGTGCACCCACCCCGCCGAGTACCCCGGGGTGAGAAACGGTACGGAGACGACCCGCCGCGACAGCCCGCGCACGCGCGCATAGCCCGTCATCATGTCGGCGTAGGTGAGGATGTCGGCCCCACCGATCTCGATTGTCTGGCCGATGCTCGCCGGCGTCGACAACGACGCGACGAGATACTCGAGCACGTTGCGGGTCGAGATGGGCTGCACGCGGGTGAAGACCCACCGCGGGCAGATGAGCACCGGGACGCGCTCGGTGAGATAGCGGACGAGTTCGAACGACAGGCTCCCCGACCCGACGATCACCGCGGCGCGGAACTCCGTGACCGGGAGTCCGGCCTCGCGCAGGGCATCGCCCGTGTCCTGGCGTGAACGCAAGTGGACGGAGAGCTCCGCCGCGGGATCTCCCAGTCCGCCGAGGTAGATGATTCGCCTCCCGCCCGCGTCACGCAGGGCACGCGAGAAGTTGCGCGCCCCCTGCATGTCCTTCTCGTGGAACTCGTGCCCGCCCGCCATGCTGTGCACGAGGTAGAACGCGGTGTCCACGCCGGCGAGGGCGGAGGCGAGCGTCTCGGGGTGCAACACATCCCCGGCGACGACCTCGACCTCACGCCGCCACCGTCGCCCCTCGAGCCGCGACGGATCGCGCACCATGCAGCGCACGCGATACCCCGCCGCCAGCAATCGCGGCACCAGCCGTCCGCCGATGTAGCCGGTGGCGCCGGTGACGAGGACGAGTGGGGACGACGGGTCAGGAGCCATTACTGCTCAACGCTCCATCCCCGTGCACGAGTTCACGCGTTTTCCCGTCGTCCCCGCGTCGGGCGCGCGCCCTACGCGCGATCGCGTCGCACCAGCACTTTCTTCCCCTTGATGGTGCTGTTGCGCAGGGCATCGACCACATCGTCGGCGATCTCCTCGGGGACCTCGACGATCGAGAATCGGTCGGCGATCTGGATTGCACCGATCGCGCGCGCGTCGATCCCGGCTTCGTTGGCGATCGCCCCGACCAGGTCACCGGGACGCACCTTGGCGGTACGGCCGGCGCCGATGTACAGCCGCGCCACGTCCCAGGCCGGGCCTTGCGCACGGGGGCGTTTGTCCCGCAACGGGGCGAACGCGGGACGCTTCGACTCGCTCTCGGCGATCCCCTCCTCACGCCGCGGGGCGCGACGAGCGGGCACCTCGTCGGACACGGGGCGCGTCGCGCGCTCCGGTCGCTCAGTCGTGCGCGCACTGCGCGACGGACGCTCGGTGGTGCGTGCGCTGCGCGACGGACGCTCCTCGTCGCCAGCCGACCGGCGCGGCGGGCGCTCGCGCGTCGTCTCCTCTCGACGCTCGTAGCTCCCCTCGCGCTTGGCGCGATTGTCGGCGGTGCGCTCGCGGCGGGTGGGCGCGGTCGGGATTTCCTCTTCCTCGTCCGGCGTCCCCTCGCGCGACTCGATCTGCTTCACCGCGGCGGCGGCGATGTCCATGAGGTCGAACTCGTCGGCCAGCGCCTCCACGATCCCGCGGAAGGTGTCGAGCTCCCCTGCGAGGATCGTCTCGCGCAGCGAGGCGCGCGTCAACTCGAGGCGTCGTGAGCGCAGGTCGGCCACCGTCGGGACCTGCGCGATTTCGATCTTCTGCTTCGTGAGGAACTCGATGTTCCGCAGCAGGCGATGCTCGCGCGGCTCGGCCAGCGTGATGGCCACGCCCTCGCGCCCGGCGCGCCCCGTGCGCCCGATGCGATGCACGTACGATTCCGACGCCGACGGCACGTCGTAGTTCACCACGTGCGAGACGTGCTGCACGTCGAGGCCGCGAGCTGCAACGTCGGTGGCGACGAGCAGGTCGGCCTTGTTGGCGCGGAACTTCTTCATCACGCGGTCGCGCTGGTCCTGCGAGAGCCCGCCGTGCAACGCCTCGGCGCGGTGCCCGCGCGCGTTGAGCGTTTCGGTGAGTTCGTCGACCTCGGTGCGGGTGCGGCAGAAGACGATGACCGACGTCGGGTGCTCGATGTCGAGCACGCGCGCCAGGGCCGCCATCTTGTGGGCGCGCGGCACGATGTAGGCGACCTGACGGACCTTGGCCGACTTGCCGGCGGCGACCGGCTCACGATCGATCTTGATCGTTTCCGGG
The DNA here is from genome assembly GCA_016719105.1 of Gemmatimonadota bacterium. Lineage (NCBI taxonomy): Bacteria > Pseudomonadati > Gemmatimonadota > Gemmatimonadota bacterium. The sequence continues at coordinate 463,281 of JADKAQ010000004.1, forward strand.
TCGCGCAGGTGCTTGCCGGCGATCGCGGCGATACGCGGCGGGAGCGTGGCGGAGAAGAGCGCCGTCTGGCGCTCCTCGGGCGTGGCCTCGAGGATCGCTTCCAGGTCCTCGGCGAAGCCCATGTCGAGCATCTCGTCGGCCTCGTCGAGGACGACGGTGCGCACCGAGTCGAGCTGCAGCGTTCCGCGGCGAATGTGGTCGAGCGCGCGCCCGGGGGTGGCGACGACCACGTCGACGCCACGCTTGAGCGCGCGGATCTGCGTCTCCATGGAGGCGCCGCCGTAGATGGGGAGGGCCACGACGTGCATGACCTTCCCGTACCGGTGCACCGCCTCCGCCACCTGCATCGCCAGCTCACGCGTGGGGACGAGGATCAGGGCGGCGGTGCGCTGCCGCGCCGGGGCGTCGGGGGAGAGCCGGTGCAGGAGGGGGAGGGCAAAGGCAGCGGTCTTGCCGGTCCCCGTGGCGGCCTGCGCGAGCACGTCACCGCCGGCCAGCAGGGCGGGGATGGCAGCGCGCTGGATGGGGGTCGGCTCTTCGTAGCCGAGGGCCGTGAGCGCGGAGAGGATCCGCTCGTCGAGGCCGAGGTCGGAGAAGCCGCCAAGTGCGTTTATATCAGCCGAGTCGCCCGCGTCGGGGGGAGTCGGTGGAGTAGAATGGGAGCGTGGGGTCATGACGGAAGGTAGTCGCAATCGGCGTTATTGACAGATCGGGGTTCGTATCGTACCTTCACCCTTCCGTTGTAACGCGATTTTGCGTGTAGTTTGTAAAGACCATGGGACCTCGCTCTCGCGGTGGTCCCTTTTCAGTTTGGCGTATCCCCGGAATCGATGGCGTGTCCCTCGGTCCCGAGATGCGGCCCGTCGTGGGGGCGTAGGTCCACGAATCACCTGCGTGTCGGGACGTACGGCATCACCGGACTCCGACCACAACAACACTTAGGAGTACGGCAATGCGTATCACCGGCACCGTGAAGTGGTTCAATGACGCCAAGGGCTTTGGCTTCATCACCCCTGAGAACGGGCAGAAGGACTGCTTCGTGCACCACTCCGCCATCCAGGGCAAGGGCTTCAAGTCCCTCGCCGAGGGTGAGCGCGTGGAGTTCGAGGTTGTGCAGGGCCAGAAGGGCCCCGCCGCCGAGAACGTCGTGAAGCTCGGCCGCTAGCACGGCCCGGAGTCGCGGTTATACTGCGACTCCACGGCGACGGGTCGGCCTCGAGAGTAGGCCGACCCGTCGTTTCGCGAAAGACGACTCATCCGTCGCCGCAGCTGCGGCGTCCCCATCGAGTAATCCAAAATGATTGAAGTCAAGCTCGACGAAGGCGATCGGTTGGAGTGGGCCCTCAAGGCTTTCAAGAAGAAAGTCCTGAAGTCCGGCATCCTGAAGGAGCTGCGCCGCAAGCGTCACTATGTGAAGCCCAGCGAAGCGCGTCAGCTCAAGTCGGCTGCGGCGCGTCGCCGCGCCCGGCAGAAGCCGCGTCCGTCCGAGTAAATCACGCGAGATTTGTCTTTCGCCCCCGGCCCCGATAGGGTCCGGGGGTTTCGCCGTTGCGGGGACCCCAAATACCCAGATTCCATCCGGTCCCGTCGCCACGGTGAACGCCGTCGACCTTCGAGAGACGCCCGGGCGCCAACCACCCAGCAGGACTCGCCGCGCGAGGAGCGCCGGCACCCCGCGAACGCGCGCTATCGATCGATCGCCGCGCTCGAGTCGCTGAGCCGCAGGGCCGGGCGGTCCACCAACGTCGGGGCGTCGGCACCGTCACCCTCGATCTCCACGGAGACGTCGCGCGAGGCCTTCGGGCGGAGCGCCCGACGCGGGACCAGCTCTTCGCCGAGTTCGACCAGCACGCGCGTCGCCACCAGCGAAGCCAGCGGCTCCGGCACCCCCATCACTCGCACGTAGGTGTCGATGGCTCGGTCGAACGCCATGTCCTCGGACAGCGTGTCGATGAACATCAACGCGTTCCGCACGTGCGTCTCGATGATCGCCTCTTCGGCTCTCGCCTGCGCCAACCGCATGCGCCGCTCCGCCCCCTCGTCCAGACGACGCGGGAAGAGCGACTCAGGGAAGATGCGACGCAGGAGGGAGGGCATGGAGGGACGGGAGACGGGAGACGGAAGACGCGAGTCCGGAAGCGAACTCGTCGTCGGTCGTGCGCGTCATCTTGTCACGTCACAACGATAACGTCTGTGCGCTGGGTCCCGCAGCAGGCGAGCGCGCGTCTCACGCCGGGCGAATGCCCGCTCGGCGCCATCGCGCCAAGCAGCACCAGCCGCCCCCTGCCAGAACGCACACCGTACCCGCAGGGCACACTCCCGTCTCCCGTCTCCCGTCCGCAGTTACGACTCCTGCGACTCGTACTGGTCCTTGAGGCTCGCGACCACATGGGGATCGGCCAGGGTCGTCGTGTCGCCTAACGCACGCCCCTCCGCGATGTCGCGCAGCAGACGGCGCATGATCTTCCCCGAACGCGTCTTGGGCAGGTCGGCGCTGAACAGGATGTCGTCCGGGCGGGCGATGGCCCCGATCTTCTGGGCCACGAAGTCGCGCAGCTCGTCGCGCAATTCGCCGCTCTGGTGAAATCCCGTGCGCAGCGTGACGAAGGCAGCGATTGCCTGACCCTTGAGCTCGTGATGCTTGCCCACCACGGCCGCTTCGGCCACCGAGGGATGTTCGACCAGGGCGCTCTCCACCTCCATCGTCCCGATGCGGTGCCCCGCGACGTTGAGGACGTCGTCCACGCGTCCGAGGATCCAGTAGTAGCCTTCGTCGTCGCGCTTGGCGCCGTCTCCCGCGAAATAGAGGTCGGGACGCCCGGGCCACTTGGAGAAGTACGTGTCGACGTAGCGCTGGTCGTCGCCCCAAATCGTCCGCAGCATCGAGGGCCACGGGCGCGTCAGGGTGAGCAGCCCACCGCCGACGGGGATCGGCTTGGCGGCCGAGTCGACCAGTTCGGCCGAGTAGCCCGGCAGTGGTTGCGTGGCCGAGCCGGGCTTGGTGTGCGTCACGCCGGGGAGCGGTGAGATGACGATGGCCCCGGTCTCGGTCTGCCACCACGTATCAACGATCGGGCAGCGCCCCTGGCCGATGTGGGTGTGGTACCACATCCACGCCTCGGGGTTGATCGGCTCTCCGACACTCCCTAACAGTCGCAAGCGGGACAGGTCATGGCCGTCCGGCCAGTCGTGCCCCCACTTCATGAAGGCGCGAATGGCGGTCGGCGCCGTGTAGAAGACCGTGACGCCGTGCCGCGCGCACATCTCCCACATGCGGTCCTTCTCCGGCCAATCGGGGGCCCCTTCGTACATCACGCAGGTGGCGCCGTTGGCCAACGGGCCATAGACCAGGTACGAGTGACCGGTCACCCACCCCACGTCGGCGGTGCACCAGAAGACGTCCTCGTCGCGAAGGTCGAAGACGTACTTGGTGGTATAGGCCACCGCGGTGAGGTAGCCTCCCGTGGTATGGACGATCCCCTTGGGCTTGCCGGTCGTTCCGGATGTGTAGAGGATGAACAGCACGTCCTCGGACTCCATCGGCTCCGGCGGGCAGGAGGCGTCCGCCTGCTGCATGAGGCGGTGCCACCAATGGTCGCGCCCCTCCTGCATCTCGACGTATGCCTCGCCGATGGGTCCCGACGTGCGGCGTTGCACCACGACCACGTGCTTGACCGAGGGGGCGTCTTCCAGCGCCTTGTCGGTGTTGCGCTTGAGTGGAATGATCTGCCCGCGGCGATAGCCACCGTCGGCCGTGATGACCACCTTCGCCTGCGCGTCGTTCATCCGGTCGCGCAGCGACTCGGGCGAGAAGCCGCCGAAGACGACGGAGTGGATGGCGCCGATGCGCGCACAGGCGAGCATGGCGATGGCGGCTTCGGGAACGAGTGGGAGGTAGATCCCCACGCGGTCGCCGCGCGTGACGCCGAGCTTCTTGAGGACGTTGGCGAACTTCTGAACCTCGATGTGCAGGTCCCAGTAGGTCAGGGTGCGACGATCACCCGGCTCGCCTTCGAAGATGATGGCCGCCTTGTTGCGCCGCGCCGTGTTGATGTGCCGGTCGACGCAGTTGTACGCGACGTTGAGTGTGCCTCCCTCGAACCACTTCGCGCGCGGGGCCTGCCAGTCGAGCACCGTGTGCCAGCGGGTGAACCAGTCGAGCGATCCGGCCTGCTCAGCCCAAAACCCCTCGTAGTCGCGCGCTGCGCGCTCGTACATCTCCGTGGAGTTGACGTGAGAGGCGCGGGCGAAGGCATCGCTCGGCGGGAACTTGCGATTCTCCTGCAGCAGGACGTCGATGTCGGACATGACGGCGGAGTGGCGAAGGCGGTGAGCATGCGACCGATCGGCCGGTGGCCGCGGCGCGCGGCGGGGACGCACGCAGCACCTGGCGCCCCCGGGGCGCCCCGAGTCTGCGGCGTCGCGCGACGTTCTGCAACCGGAGATTGACCCCGGAATGCGTGCCGGCAGCTGCGCGACCCGCTGGTGCGGCAGAGTGGGGAGCGTGCCGCGAAATGCCGCCAGCCCGCCGGCCGCCAACGACCGCCTGCCAACGACCAAGTCACGGTGGGGCAACGACTTCACCCACGCCGCTGCGCGCTGGCACGCCGTTCGCCATAGTCATCGTCGACCAGACCGACCGTCGGTGCCAACGCCACGCGGTCCGCGGCGAATTCCCTCTCTCTTTCAATCGACGCCATGCCTGCAGTCGCCGAAGCGAACATGATCCAGGCGCCCATACGCCTCGTTGCCGAAACGAGAGTCGACTTTCGCTGCGCGGCGCTCGATTCTCTCGAACGGGCGGGAGACGAGGGCTCACCGCTTCTGGCCATCGACATGGGGGAGACACGCGACGTCGACGCCAGCGGCCTTGGCATCCTCGTCCTGGTCCAGAAGCGCGCGCGCGAGCGCGGGCTGTCGACCCGACTGCTCAACACGCAGCACAACATCCGGTCGCTCCTCGCCCTGACCAAGCTGGAAGGGCTGTTCGAATTCGTCTGACCGATCTTGCAGGTCCGGCGCCGTCAGGTGCCCCAGACGCGCCCGCCCCACTCCAGGGTCGGGCGCGTCGCTCTTACCCGTTCTTTTTGTTCCGGGTTCTCATCTGCTGGTAAACGGACCAAATTCCTATTCGATCGCTTCCCCCGTGTCCGGCGAATGGCCGGCACCCAGTTTCGAGGTACTTCTTCCCCTCAGATGGTCACGATCAAGGACGTCGCGAAGCGGGCGGGTGTGTCGGTGGCAACGGTATCACGTGTGCTCAACAAGAGCGGTCCGGTCAGTCCGGAAGCCGCCGAGCGCATTCACGAGGCGGCGAACGCGCTGCACTACGTTCCGCACGGCGGAGCACGGTCGCTCATCACGTCGAAGACGAGCACCATCGGCGTCCTCCTCCCGGATCTCTACGGTGGCTTCTTCTCCGAGATGATCCGCGGCATCGACCAGACGGCGCAACATCACGGCTACCATCTCCTCCTCTCGGGATCACACAACAGGAAGGCAGAGATGGAGGCCGCGATGCGCGCGATGCGCGGTCGCACCGACGGTGTCATCGCGATGTCCCCGCACTTCGACGCGGCGACCCTGGTCGAGAACCTGCCACCGTCGCTCCCAGTGATCCTGCTCTCGTGCGAAGCGCGCGACGAGGACTATCAGGTGATCGCGATCGACAACGTGGGCGGTGCCGAGGCCATGGTGCGTCATCTCGTGAAGCTCGGGCACCGACGCATCGCGATGGTCATGGGAGAGAGAAGGGGCACTTCGACACCGCCGAGCGCCTGCAGGGGTATCGGCATGCGCTGGTCGAGGCGGGAATCACCCCCGACGAGCGCTACGAGGCACAGGGCGATTTCAGCGAGGCCTCTGGCCACCGCGCCGTGCAGGAATTGCTGGCCCTCCCCGATCGACCGACGGCGATCTTCTGCGCCAACGACTCGATGGCGATCGGTGGGCTTGCCGCGGTGCACGACGCCGGGCTTCGCGTTCCCGAGGACATGACGGTGGTGGGCTTCGACGACATTCCGTTGGCGCACTACATGTCGCCGCCGCTGTCGTCGGTGCACGTTCCCGTCTTCGAGATGGGTGAGCGTGCCGTCACGCGCCTGATTGCGGCGCTCAAGGGGGAACCCGTGTCGGAGCGGCGACACGAGCGCCTGCCGACGCGGCTCGTGGTGCGCTCCTCGTGCGCGGCTCCTCCGCGAGAGTAGCAGGGCGGCGCTCGTCGCCTCGGCGGAGGCCTTGCTGCGCCCGGATCCCTCGCTGACACTCGCGGCTGCGTCTCGGCGTACGGGGACGACGCCTACCCTCTCTCGTCGGAGCGACCGCATGGACCAGTCTGAATTCATACTCGCGATGACCGCCATTCTCACCGGAGGCGGCATCACGGTCACCCTGATCGTGAGCGTCCTGCGCTATCTGTCGTCGAAGCGAGAGCCATCGGCGCTGGGGAGTGGCCAGCTCGGCCAGCTCGACGATCGCCTGGCGCGGATGGAGCAGGCCATCGACTCGATGGCGATCGAAGTGGAGCGTATCTCCGAGGGGCAGCGCTTCACCGCTCGCCTTCTGGCCGAACGGCCTGCCGAGCGTCCCGTGGAGCGTCTCGCCCAGCGCCCGGCGGAGGGCGCTGCCGAGCGGCTGACGGAGCGTTCATCGGGGCGCTGATCGGGGCGGCGCCACGACGCGCCCCGGAGCACCTCGGGCGTTGCTCTCGGGGGCACGATCGAGCGGGACACTGCGCGGCTTTGGGGCGACTCCGTTACACCGACCGGACGGTCGTCGTTATGTTTGGCAGAGGGGCGCACATCGGCGCCTCCGTCCACGACACCCTAGCGACCGAAGCCCTCCGGCATGATTCATCCTTGGCGCGATCTCCCGCCTGGCCCCCACCCGCCAGACGAGGTCACGGCGGTTATCGAGATCCCCAAGGGGAGCCGCAACAAGTACGAGCTGGACAAGGAGTCGGGGCTGTTCAAGCTCGACCGCGTGCTCTACTCGGCGGTGCACTACCCGGGTGACTATGGCTTCATCCCGCGCACCCTGCACGAGGACAACGACCCGCTCGACATCATCGTGCGGATCGACGAGCCGACCTTTCCCGGGTGCCAGATCCAGTCGCGCCCCATCGGCGTGCTCAAGATGCTCGACCGCGGGGAGCCGGACGACAAGATCCTCGCCGTCCCGTCGCACGACCCGCTGCATCACGAATACTACGACATCGCCGACCTCCCGCGGCACTACCTGGCCGAGATCGAGCACTTCTTCCAGATCTACAAGGATCTGGAGGGGAAGCGCATGCAGATCGTCGGATGGGAAAAGAGCGAGGTTGCCATGCGCGTGATCCAGGAGTCGATCGCCCGTTATGCGGCGCGGTACCTGACGGAGGGGCCGTAACCCGCCCCGGTCCGGGGCTGGCGCGGCGCTCGGCGACCGATAACAAAACCCGTTAGGCAAAAGGTTCGAGACGCGGCGTTCAATAGGACCGAGGTCCTAGCGAGCGCCGCCTTTTTCGTTGGCGAAGCCGAGGTCGGTCCCCATTCGTTCAGATGGGCTTGCCCATCCGCGCGGCGAGGGCGAAGATGATCGCGCCATCGGGGACCCCGTCGCACGAGGACCGAGGCCGCGCCCGTGAGCGCCACCCCTAACCGTGGTGTGCTCCGCCGGTACGGCCTCCTGCCGACCAACGATATGGAGCATCCGTACCTGCCCGGACGACAGGAGACGACGCCCCCTCTTCCGGTCCACGCCACCGCGCTGCTGCGCCAGGCGCGCGACTTCGTCGATGGGCTCGCGTCGGTCGGCGAGGCGTGGCGTGGTGTGCATCCGTTCACCGTGCTGCGGCGCGGCCACCGGAACGTCGTGGTGCGCGCGCGCGTCGCCGTCGACGGCTCGCCGACGCTGGTGCTCAAGCTGGCGGGAGACGAGGCCGACCTCGCCGATGCCGACCTGCGGCACATGCTGGCGCTATCCGGGCTCGGCGTCGTGCCGGACGTCGTGGCCGAACACGGCGAGGCGCGCGGCTTCGCGATGGTGGACGCCGGCGACGACACGCTCACGCGCGTGCTCGAGCAGGGGACCCCGGGGGAGGTACAGCAGGGCCTGGCCCGCATGGCCCGCGCGTATGCCCGCCTTCACGTGGAGGGGCGCGCCCTCGTCGCCAGGACCGAGGCGCTGCGCTCCGGTGGCCTCACCCGTGAACTCGGCGACTGGACCGACGGTCTGCCGCGGGCCCTCGAATGGTTGCAGCTGTCGGACGAGGACTCGCGCGTGCGGCGGGCGCTCACGCGCATCGTCACCGCCTGGTATGCCGACCGCGGGGCCCTCACGCTCACGCACGGCGATCCGGCGCCGAGCAACGTGCTCTTCCTTCCGGAGAGCGGCGAGGCCCGCCTGGTCGACTTCGAGTACGGTGCGGCGCGTCATCCGGCGTACGACCTCGCGGCATGGGACGTCCTCTGTCCACTCCCCAACGACTTCGTGCAGGGGCTGACCCGGGAGTATGCCGCGGCGCGCGCCGCGCTCGGTTGGCCCGTGTCGACCGACGACGACTCGTACGTCGCCGTCGTGGCCTACCGCGCCCTTGCCTTGCTGGCGTGGCTCCCGCGCGAGGCGCGCGAGCGGGACTGTCCGTGGGTGGACGCGTGGAGTGCGCGCCAGGCGGTCCTTAGCACCCTGGATCGCCTCGCCGTACGCTGCACCGGCGACACCGCCCTGCATACACTGGCCGAGGCGGCGCGTGAGGCGTCGGCGCGCTGGCGACGCAGCTGGCCGGACGTGACGGAGGTCCTTCCTCCGTGGCCTGCCCTCCGCGGCGCCCTCGCCTGACGAGTCCTCGGGAGCCGGTCGTCCTCCTGGCCTCGCGGTACACGTCCCCTCCACCCGCTCGACCGGTCGATCGCACCGCCGGCCCGGCCAGCGCACCACGGAGACATGGTGCGTGGTTGTTGCGCCGCGCCGAGGGCGAGACGTGCGTCGTCGCGGCCTAGTGCCAGCGCCGCATGACGAGGGCGGCGTTGATCCCACCGAAGCCGAAGGAGTTGCTGATGAGGTGGTCGACGCGCATCGCGCTCCCCTCGCGTGCGATGTGTGCGAGGTCGCAGGCGTCGTCGGCGGCATCGAGGTTCACGGTCGGGGGGAGCCACTCCCGCTGCAGCGCGAGCGCGCAGATGGCGGCCTCGATCGCGCCAGATGCGCCTAACGCATGCCCGTAGTAACCCTTGGTGCCGCTCACCGGGATCGTCGACGCTCGTTCCCCCAGGACCTCCTTGATGGCCAGCGTCTCGGTGGGGTCGTTGAGCGGGGTCGACGAGGCGTGCGCATTCACGTAGCCCAACTCGTGGGCCCCGAGCCGCGCGTCGGACAGGGCAAGCCTCATCGCGCGCGCCGCCTGGCTTCCGTCGGGGCGTGGGGCGGTCATGTGGAACGCGTCGTTGGTCTGGCCGAACCCCAGGAGTTCCGCGTAGATGGGGGCGCCACGCGACACGGCGCGCTCGTGCTCCTCGAGGATCAGCACCGCCGCGCCCTCGCCCATCACGAAGCCGTCGCGGTCGCGATCGAACGGGCGTGAGGCGCGACGCGGGTCGTCGTTGCGCGTGGACATCGCGCGAATGAGGGCAAAGGCGCCGAAGCACAGCGGGGCGAGCGGGGCCTCGGCACCGCCGGCGATCATGACGTCGGCATATCCGTCGCGAATCTGCCGGAAGGCGTCGCCGATGGCGATCGTCCCCGAGGCGCAGCTCATCGCGTTGGTGCTGTTGGGGCCCTGCACGCCGAACTCGATGGCGATGTTGCAGCTGGACGCACCGCCGAAGACGGCGAGGGCGAGCGTGGCGTCCACGGCGCGCAGCCCCTCGCGCAGGAAGACGCCGAGCTGTTCCTCGGCATAGCCCACGCCGCCGAGGGCCGTTCCCATCATGGCCCCCACGCGCTCGCGATCCTCCCGAGCGAGGTCGAGCCCCGAATCCTCCACCGCCATGCGGGCCGCAGCGACCGAGAACTGCCCGAAGCGATCGAGTCGCTTGGCGCGCTTGGCGTCGACGTGGTCGGTGGCGATGAAGTCGGGGACCTCGGCCGCGTTATGCGAGCGAAAGATGGACGGGTCGAAGCGCGTGAGCGCGCGGACGGCCGACTGGCGCGCCTGCAGCCCCGACCAGAGGCCGTCGCGGGTGACTCCGATCGGGGTGATGGCTCCGATCCCGGTGATGACGACACGACGCCTGCTCATGCGGACGGGGGGTGCGAGGGGGAGTGCGACGGGGCGACGCGTGCGGCGAGGGCACCGGCGGTGCCTTCGGCCACGCGTGCCAGCCCTTCGAGCGTGCGCGAGGCGATCCCGTGCACGAAGATCGGGCCGATGACGATCGTGGCAGCAAAGACGCCGATGAGCGGCCAGCGCGGCCCGTCCCACACGTGGACGAGGCGCACGTGCGTCCCCTGGTTGTTGGGGAGCGCCTCGAAGGCCCATTCCACGTCCATGCGCGTCGTGATGCCTCCGATGTGCCGGAAGCGGACGGCGGGGCGATCGGGATCCACCTGCATCTCCGAGAGCCACCAGGTGGGCCAGTTGACGAGGCCGAACGGACGGTTGGCGCTCATCTCGACGATGCCGCCGCCGTCACGCGCCCGCTCGCGAAAGCGTACGAAGCGATAGTGCGGCAGGTAGGCGGGCCAGTGCTCGACGGTGCGCACGAGGGCGAAGATGTCGGCGACGCTGGCGCGCACGACACGTTCGTCGACGGTTTCCATGGCCGTGCCGACCGGGAGGGGGCCTAACGAGAACGGTTCGCGCATGCGGCGTGTGGCGTGGGGCGGGAGAAGGTCGTGTCGGCGAGGGGAGGGGCATCCCACGCGGCGGTCAGGCGGAAGCCGGCGCGCCGGCGCACGTCGGCGCGTGCACCGACGCTGTCATACACCAGCGCCTCCAGTTCCGCCACCGTGAAGCCGCGGAGGATCGACACGATCCCGTCGTGCCGGCTCACGGCGTGAAATCCCAGCGGGAACGAGGCGAGCCAGAGCCCGGCGACGGCCAGCCAGCTGCGTCGCAGGTCGCTCACGATCACGCGGTGGCGGGCGACGCGGTGCATTTCGCGCAGGAGCCCGGCGAGCGCCGCCCCCTCGAAGTGATGGGCGACCTGCGCACACGCGACCACGTCGACACTGCGATCGGCCAGAGGGAGCTGCAACGCCGAGGCGCAGATCCCGTGATCGGCGTGGCGCCGGGCACCGGCGGCGAGGGCGGGATCGAGATCGAGGGCCAGGGTGCGCATCGCGATCCCCCGCCGGGCGCAAAAGCGCGCGACGTGCGCGGTCGCTTCGCCCGTCCCCGTCCCCACGTCGAGGAAGGTGGCCTCACGGGGGAGGCGCTCGGTGCACTCGCCCAGCGCCGCGAGCAGGGCGCGCGTCCCGCCGAAGACCGTGTTGGCGACGGCGATGTCCCGGTGCGAGCGGGCCCGCAGCTGCAACGGGACGTCGTCCCCGTCGAGGATCTCGTGTCCGCGGTGGCGGCGGGGGGTCAGCACGCGTGGCCCCTACCGCTCGAGTTGCGCGTAGCCCCCCCGATAGTACAGGAGCGGACGCTCGTCGCGTGCGGCACCCATCTCCACCTCGGCGACGAGGATGGTGTGGTCGCCTTCGTCATGGCGTGCGGTGATGCGGCACTCGAGGTGGGCGAGGACGTCGTCGAGGATCGGGGCGCCGTGCGGGGCGCGGGTAAAGCCGATCCCGTCGAAGCGCGCTTCGGCGTCGCTGTGCGAGAAGCGCCGCGACAGGGCCTCCTGCGAGGCGCTGAGGATGTTGACCACGATCCACTCGGCGTCGCGCAGGGCGGCGTAGACCGACGCGCCGCGATCGATGCACACGAGGATCAGCGGGGGGGCGAGCGAGAGCGACGAGAAGGCGCTGACCGTCATGCCATGGTCGCGGCCATCGGCGCCCTGGGCCGTCACCACGGTGACGCCGGAGGCGAAGCGGCCGAGGACGCTGCGATAGAGGTCGGAGTCGAGGGGCATGCTGGAGCGTTGGTGGGGCGCGGGCGTGAGGCGTTAGGCGCGTCCGCCGGCCTGCCCCCTCGCCGGGTCGACGGCGGGGGCGGGTGGGTCGGCGGGGAGCGGGGCGTGTCGTGCGGTGAGGAGGCGCCAGAGGAAGCTCGGGCGCAGGACCTCGCGGGGTGGGACAAAGTCGCCGGTGACCCCGACGAGGAGGTCGGCCATGTCGCGCTGTCGTGCCAGGACCGACGCTGCCCGGTTGAGTAACGCCGGAAACGCGACGGCGGTGCCCACCGCGCGCTCCACGAGGCGCTTGCCGCGGAACGCGTCGCGCAGGCAGCGATCGTAGGCGGCGAGGGCGATGTCCTGGCGGCGCGTGGTGGTGGCGCGCGCCGCCTCGAAGGCGTAGCTCGTCAGGAGTTCGCCACCGCGCAGCGCGGCGTAGATCCCCTCGCCGGTGAACGGGTCGAAGAAGTCGGCCGCGTCACCCACGAGGGCGGCGCCGGGGGCCCAGGCGCGCCGGGCGCGGGCGTTGAAGGGTCCCGTCGCGCGGGCGGTCGTTAGGCGCTCGGCGTGGGCGAAGCGCGGGGCGAGGTGCGCCCGCGTCGCCAGCCACCGCTGGAGGAACGCGGCGGGATCGCCCCCGATGCGGTGTGCCTCGCGCGCCGGCACGACCACGGCGACGTTGGTCATCCCGTGTCCCACGTCGGCGAGGCCGAGGTACCCGTCGGCGTCGACGTGCATCTCGCCGCAGCGACCCATCCCCTCGACGCCCCCATAGTGGGCGACGATGGCCACGCGGCGCGGGAAGCGCCCGGTGCTCGTTAGGCCGAGCCGTCGTCCGATGACGGTGCGCAGCCCGTCGGCCCCCACCACGAGCGGGGCCCGGAGCGTGCGGCGCATGCCGTCGACGTCGACCTCGACCCCCGTGACGCGCCCATCGCCGGCCCGCACGAGGTCGCGGACGGTCGCCCCCTCCAGCACGCGCGCCCCGGCGTCGCGCGCCCGGTCGAGGAGGAGGGCGTCGAGCACGCGCCGGGGGAGGGCGAGCCCGCGGTCCCGAAAGCCGCGGAAGCCGTGCGTCGAGGCGAACTCGCCGTGGATGATGGCGCCGTTAGGCGCGCGCACGCGCATCCCCGTCAGCTGCGCCGCCCCCGCGCGCTCGATCGCCCCGAGCGCCCCCATCTCGTGCAGGATGCGCGAGGCCTGCGGGCTCAGGTACTCGGCGCAGGGCTTGTCGCGGGGGAAGCGGGCGCGGTCGACGATACAGACGTCGAGGCCGGCGCGCGCGAGGAAGAACGCGCTGGCCGCCCCGGCGGGGCCGCCACCGATCACCAGGACCTCGGCGTCGCGCGGGGCGCTCACCGGATCACCCGCCCACCAGGACGTAGACCTGCCCCGCGAGTTCGAGCTCGTTCCCGGTGCGACGCACTTCGTAGGCGAGCTGCGTTGGGGTGGGCGAGACGAGGTCGATGACCACGCGCGTCCCTTCCACACGGTACCGTCCGGCACTCACCAGGACGTCGACCAGGCCGACGGTGTAGTTGCGTGCAATCTGTGCGCGGGCGGCCGTGCCATCCGCGCCGAACTGCCACGAGGTCTCCGTGGAGCGGGAGAAGCCGAAGTCATCGACAAAATAGACCGTGCGCCGCCAGGTCCCGACAATGGCCTGCGACGCCGAGACGCCGCCGGTCGTGGCGATCCGGACTCGCCCGGGCGAGACGACGCCGGGACCGTCACAGCCGACCGCAAGCAGCAGGGCGGCCACGCACCACGGGGCCTGGCGCCGCGCGACGCGTCGCGCGAAGCACCGCGCGCGCACCGGCAGCGGCGCATCAACGTGCGCCGTCTCCCCGCGTGCGGCCCTCGGCTCGTGCATCGGTTGCATCTGCGACATCGTCCACTCCGTGTTCGCGTGCCGTTGTGTCATCGCACATCAGGGCGCGGTGTGTCGCATCACGAGGCGACGCGCGCCGTCACCACGCGCCAGAGCAGGGCAGCGGCCCCGCCCACCACGCAGCTCGTTAGGTTCACGACGTCGTTGTCCAACCCCGCCCATCCGCTGCGACGCGCCGTCTCGCGCCCGCAGTCGTGCAGCCGCCGCTCCGTCGCTTCGCGACAGTGACCGCACCAGCGTCGCTCCTGCAGCGTGGCCCCGAGCCAGGTGTCGGCCATCGCGCCGCCGATGCCACCGACCACCGCCGGCCACATCACTCCTTGATCGAAGCCGGTGGCACGCGCGACGGTTCCGATGCAGAGGGCGCCGGCGCACATCGCCACCGTGCCGGCGACGGTGACCGCCCCCGACGTCCCGATGGGGACGGGGCGCCATCCAACAATACTGCGCGGGACGCCGCCGAGGGCGGTGCCGATCTCCGTGGCCCAGGTGTCGGCGGTCGCGGCGGCAAGGGCGCCGACGCCGGCGACGGCCCACAGGGGCGAGGGGGCGACGATCGCCCCAAGCGCGCACAGCGTGAAGACGCCGCCGTTCGCCATCACCTGCCACGCGTCGCGCTCGCCACCCTTGTCGACGATCGCGCGGGTCACGCGTTCCTTGCGCTCGCGGCGCCAGCGCGACAGGAGCGTGGAAGAAAAGAAGAAGGCGAGGAGGACCCCACACCATCCCCACCCCGCGCTGGTGGCGGCGGTGCCGACTGCGATGGCTCCCCACGTCCCCGAGGGGGCGAGCGAGCGTGCACGCCGCGCCACCAGCGCGATCGCGACGGCGAGCGCCAGTCCGGTCAGGGTGCGCAGGGGGAGGGTCATGGACGCGAGAGGCAATGTGCGCGTGCGCGTGATCGACGCAAGGCGTGCCGCAAGACACAGGAATTACTTGAATGGGGTCACAGCGGCCGTTAGCTTCGCTCGATCCATATGTCCGACACGGTCGACGCCCTCCTCCCGCTCTCCTTCCTCGAAGCCGTCCGCAACGTCGACAGCCCCGTCGAGGATTTCGAGGCGGAACTCGTCGGCGACCTGCGCAACAAGCGCCTCGGGCTCAGCGACACCGTGTACATGCAGATCCGGCGCTTCAATGACGCGGTGAAGCGTGGACAGCGGGCGACGTTCGACGAATCCGTCGGACTCGCGCGGCTCCTGGGCCGTCGTCCGGACGCCGAGGCGGTCTTTCGTGCCGCTGGCCGCCACATGGCGACCGAGTCGTATCGCACCATCGGCGTGGTGGCCCGGCGCATGATGCGCCTCCTCCCCGCCTTCATGGCCCGACCGCTCGCGCTGTCGCACTCGCGCCGCATCGCCCGGCGCTACCTGCGAGGGCGCATTTCCCGTGTAGGGGCGCAGGTCTACCTCGAAGTCGAACGATCGGTCACGCTCGACACGGCGCCGCGCTCCGTCGGGTGCACGTACTATGAGGCAAGCCTCAAGGAACTGTTGCGCCTCCTCGTCAACAGCGTTGGCGCCGTCGAGCACGTTCGCTGCGCCACGCGCGGCGAAGGGACGTGCGCCTGGCGCGCCGAATGGAAGCCCACCTCCGCACAGCAGGAGTAGCCATGCCCCGCCTCAGCCCCCAGTCGCTGCCCGACATTCAGCGCGCGATCGCGGACGCAGGGCTCGACGGCTGGCTCCTGTACGACTTTCGCGGGACCAACCCGATCGCCCGCGACTTCCTCGGCTTCGAGGACGTGCACCTCTCGCGGCGGATCTTCGTCCTCATCCCGCGCGTCGGCCCCCCGGTCGCCATCACGCACAACATCGAACAGGGGGCCTGGCGGGGCTGGCCGAGCAGCTGGCGACGTGAGCGCTACTCGTCGTGGCGTGCGCTCGAGGCATACCTGCAGGAGATCGTTGGCGGCAAGCGCATCGCCATGGAGTACTCGGCGGGTGATGCGGTGCCGTACCTCGATCGCATCCCGGCCGGGATGCTGGAGATGGTCCGCGCCACCGGCGCCACCGTCGTGTCGTCGGGGGAACTCGTGTCGCGCTTCTACGCCACCTGGAGCAACGATGACCTCCTCGCGCACCGGCGCGCGGCCGAACACATCGCCGGCATCGCGCACGAGGCCTTCCTGCACGCCGGGTCACAGGCGCGTGCCGGGACGCCGATCGCCGAGCACCTGCTGCAGCAGCGCATGATGGAGGCCTTCGCCCGCGCCGGGCTGGAGACGTACTCGCCGCCTAACGTGTCGGTCGGGGCCAATGCCGCCGATCCGCACTACGTCCCCTCCGCCGACCATGCGCAGGTCATCACCGTCGGCAACCTGGTGCTCATCGACCTGTGGGCCCGCGAGCCCGGGCGCCCGTACGCCGACCAGACCTGGATGGCCATCATCGGCGCGCCGAGCGCGCGGGCGGTCGAGCTCTGGAACGTCGTGCGGGACGCGCGCGACGCGGCCATCGACTTCCTGGAGCACCGGATCGCCGCCGGGCACGACGTGCGCGGCGCCGACGTCGACGACGCGTCGCGCGCGGTCATCGAAAAGGCAGGCTACGGCGAGTTCTTCACGCACCGG
Source organism: Gemmatimonadota bacterium (assembly GCA_016719105.1). Classification (NCBI taxonomy): domain Bacteria; kingdom Pseudomonadati; phylum Gemmatimonadota; species Gemmatimonadota bacterium. The sequence goes on from JADKAQ010000004.1 coordinate 479,728, forward strand.
ACGGGCCACTCCATCGACGCGCGCGAGATCCACGGGTCGGGCCCCAATCTCGACAATCTCGAGACGCGCGACGAACGCCTCCTCATCCCCGGTGTCGGCTTCTCCATCGAGCCCGGGATCTACTTCCCGGGCGAGATCGGGCTCCGCACCGAGGTCAACGGCTACATCGGCGATGGCGCACTGATCATCACCCCGGTCGACATCCAGCGGGACCTGATCGTTGCCTGAGGCGACGCACGAGCTCCGACGCGAGCTCGGCGTTTTTTCGGCGGCCCTCCTCGTGGTCGGGGGGATCATCGGGAGCGGGATCTTCTTCACCCCCGCGGAGGTTGCGCGCGCCCTCCCCAATGCGGCCACGATCATCGCCGTCTGGGTGCTCGGCGGCTTCCTCGCCCTGGCGGGGGCGCTCACCTATGCCGAACTCGGCGCGATGCTCCCCGATGCCGGGGGGCCGTACGTCTACATCCGCCACGCCTTTGGCTCGCTCCCCGCCTTCCTGTATGGGTGGATGGCGCTGCTCAGCATCGCCTCAGGCGCGATCGCTGCCGTGGCGATGGGCTTCGCGGGCTACCTCGCGCGTTTCGTCGACCTCGCGCCGGTCGGTGGGCCCATAGGGGTCGCGGCCGCGACGATCGTCCTGCTGTCGCTCACGAACGTGCTCGGGATCAGACCGGGGGCCGCGCTCCAGAACCTGCTGACCGGCGCCAAGATCCTGGCGCTTTCGGCGCTCGTCGTGGGCGGGTTGGCGCTCTGGGTACGAATGGGGGCCCCTCTTCCGGTCCCGGACGCGCCGCCGCCACGAGAGTCGCTGGTTGCGGGATTTGCCGCTGCCTTCGTCGCCGTCCTCTTCACCATCGGAGGGTGGCAGCAGATGAACATGGTGGCCGGGGAGATTCGCGACCCGGAGCGGACCATCCCGCGGGCGCTGCTGATCGGGATCCTGATCGTCGTCGCGATCTATCTCGGAGCGAACGCCGTCTACCTGCGCGCGTTGGGGCGAGACGGCCTGGCGGCGAGCGCGGCGGTGGCGGCGGATGCCGCGTCCCGAATGGTCGGTCCCGCTGGGGCGACCTTCATCAGCATCTCGGCGATGATCTCGATCCTCGGCTTCGTCAACGTCGCGATCCTGGCGAACTCGCGCCTCCCGTATGCGCTGGCTCGCGACGGCGTCTTTTTCGAGGCGGTGGGGCGAGTGCATCCGCGCTTCGGGACCCCTCACGTGGCCATCCTGTTGTGCGGCGGGTGGGCGCTGGTCCTGCTCTTCGCGACAAAGGGGGCAATCGGCTCGCTACTGAGCGGGGTCGTCTTCGCCGACTGGATCTTCTTCGGCCTCGGGGCGGCATCGGTCTTCGCGTTGAGGCGACAGATGCCGAACGCGCGTCGTCCCTACAGGGCATGGGGCTACCCGATCGTCCCGGCGATCTTCGTCGTCGCGGCCGCAGGCGGCGTGTTGAGCGCCTACGTCGCCGCGCCGGTCACCTCGCTCGCGGGGACCGCCATGCTGGTGATCGGGGTATTCGTTCACCGATGGTTCAGCAACAGGATCGATCGCGACTCGCGATAGCCGGCCGTCAACTGATCGAACGGTTATCGATTGTGCGGACCGTACGGTCGGGGAAATGGCTCTTGAAAAACCACTCGTTGGTTTCGTAGGGTACGAGCGAGAGAATCAACCGCAAGGAGTATCGATGCCGACATACCTCTACGAGACCGTCCCGAGCTCGCAAGGCGAGACTGCGGAGCAGTTTGAACTGCGACAGGGGTTCAATGACCCGCCGCTGGAGCGCCACCCGACCACGGGCGCGCCGGTTCGACGAGTCATCTCCGGAGGCTTCGGGCTGATGTCCAAGTCGGGAGGAACTGCGACACTGCCGCAGGCCGGCCCTGGTTGTGGTCCCGGCAACTGCGGCTGCGGGCGATTCTAAATCCGATCGGTCAGCAAGCATGCTGTCCATATGAACAGGGGGCGATCCGACGGATCGCCCCCTGTTTCGTTCGAAGCTGTTCGTTCGATCAGTAACGAATCCTACTTCTTCTTCGGCTCGGGAACCGGCGCGAAACGCGTTCGAAGGTCGAGCCGGCTGGCGTGCAGGTTCACGTCGGGTCCCGCGCGGAATCCGAACGTACCGTCGAGATCCCACGCCCCTCGCGCCACTGCGCCAACTCGCTGGCCGTTCGCCTCGACGAGAATCGAATCCCGATCGACGGTGAGGGTGAGAGCGTTGAGCACGGTCTCATCGCCTCCCGGGTGCGCTTTCACCGCCGGTGACGTCTTCCACGGGATGAGAGCCGTGCGGTTGTCCCCGGCGACGTACTCCAGCGAGGCTTGACCGTCACGCCGGACGAGGAACGCCAGGTAACTCGCCGCCGAGCCATCCAGGGAGTGACCGCCGGCAAAGAGTCCGTATCCTGACTGACTGGTCCCCGGGAAGAGGAAGAGCTCGGCCTCCACGGAGTAGCGGCCGACCGCGTGATAGGCCGGGTCGAAGAGCAGGGCCCCCGGTCCCGTCGTCATGTGCCATCCTGGCGGCATGGCTTCGTGCGCGACGGTGTCGGACGATTGGCGATCCATGACAACGCGCCATCCCGAGGGGCGCGCCACGTTTCGCGCCGCCTGCGCCGAGAGCGCCGTTGCCGAGCCCGCGGCAATGAGGAGGGCTGCGATAGCCGGAGCGGCCAATGAGAGGGAGCGGCGCATGATGGTTCCGGTCGCGTGAGGGAAGGCGGCGGTCGATGCCGACACCTTTCGCTTAGGCGCCGACGCCCGTCTCGATTACCGCCAGATCGACGTGCGTTCCGGCAGCGGTCAGGCGAGCCAGAGCCGGATGCGGTAGAGCTCCGGACGGACCCCGAGTCCGGCCGCATACGACGTCTCGATGTCCTCCAGCAGTTCGGCCGGCGAGATGTCGAAGTCGGCACCGACCGAGTTGTACGTGTGCGTGCTCCACTCACGCACCCGCACCCGACCCTCGCTCGGTCGCCCGATCAGGAGAAAGCGTTCGGCTGTTCCCGAACCACCAGCGATCTGCACCGAGAGGAACTCGTCGGTCTCGACCGGGAAATCGTCAGGCAGGTCCACGTCGGGCTCCAGGTCAGGTCCTGAACTGTCGGTCGACCACCATGGCGACGAACAGGAGCGCGAGGTACAGCAGGGAGTACTTGTACGTCCACCAGGCCGCCTTGGTCCAGATCGTCTCGCGCCGCACGCGCAGCACGCCATGCAGGAGGAGTGCGCCGAGCACGGTGGCCGAGGCGAGGTAGACGAGCCCGAAGGCGCCGAAGGCGACCGGGAGCAGGGTGAGCGGGAGGAGGATCAGCGTGTACCAGAGCATCTGGTTCATCGTCTCGCGCTCGCCCCAGAGAAGCGGGGCCATGGGGACGCCGGCCTTGCCGTAGTCCTTCTGCTTGAGGAGGGCCAGCGCCCAGAAGTGCGGCGGGGTCCAGTAGAAGACGATGAGGAAGAGATACAGCGCGGGGAGGTCGACGCGCCCGGTGACGGCGGCCCACCCCACCAGCGGGGGGAAGGCACCGGCGGCGCCGCCAATGACGATGTTCTGGGGCGACGTGCGCTTGAGCCAGCGCGTGTAGATGAAGACGTAGAAGTAGAAGCCGCCTAACGCCAGCGCCGCGGTGAGCACGTTGACGAAGTGTCCGAGCAGCCACGTGGCGAAGACGGCGAGGGCGACGCCGAAGGCGAGGACGGAGATCGCGTGCATGCGCCCGGACGGGATGGGGCGCAGGCGCGTGCGCGACATGACGTCGTCGATGTCGCGGTCCATGTACATGTTCACCGCGTTGGCCCCGCCGGCCATCATGTAGCCGCCGATCGACACGATGAGGACGTCGAGCCAGGAGGGGGAGCCGGCGACGTACATCGGTGCGATGGTGGTCACGAGCAGAAGCGAGATGATGCGGGGCTTCGTCAGGGAGACGAAGTCACGCATCGGGCTCACCTCGCGATCGTTCATCGTGGTGGTGCTCACGTGGTGATCCGGAACTCTGCGGCGACGGTCGCCCGTGGCGGGGCGTTCGAGGAGGCATTGCCGGTGGCGGCGCGACCGGGAAGGGAGCGCCACGTCCAGACAAGGAGGAGCGCGAGGAGGGCGGCGGGGAGGACGACCCAGAAGAGCTCTCGGGCCTTGGAGACCGGCGAGAGGGAGGCTCCGGGGGTCCTACCGGCGAGGGCCGCGCGCACCACGGCCACCTGGGCGACGGCACACAGGGCGGTCGCGAGCCAGAAGAAGAGCTCGGAGATGGACGCAGGGGACACGAACGGACCGGCTTGGGAAGTGGGGGCGGCGCCCCGGCGGGAAAGGTGTACGGCGGGGGGCGGGGATTCAACTATATGGAAGGGGGAGTCCCGGCGTCTGGAGTCGATGGCTCCCTCGCATTTCCCTGACCCATGAACGCGGTGGGGGCGGACATCGCTCCCACTCCCCGAAACATCCCCCCGGGGGTAGCATTGCCGACCATGCCGACACCCCCCTCTTCTTCTCCCGCTTCTGACTCCGCCTCCGCCGCAGGCGGCGGTGCCCTGCCGCGACGCATCGGCCTCTGGAGCGCCGTTGCGGTGTGCATCGGATCGACGATCGGGTCCGGGATCTTCCGTTCGCCGGCCGGGATCGCCGACAAGATCCCCGGCCCGCTCCCGCTGCTCGCGATTTGGGTGGTGGGGGGGGCGTTTGCGCTGTGCGGAGCGCTCACGCTGGCCGAGGTCGCCTCGTACCTGCCGCAGACCGGGGGCTTCTACGCCTTCCTGCGCGAGGGGTGGGGGCGTCTCTACGCCTTCCTCTTCGGGTGGGGGCAGCTGACGATCGTGCGCGCCGCCGCGTTAGGCGCGATCGCGATCACCTTCGCCGAGTACTTCATGCGGGTGATCGGCTTCGATCCGACGATCGCGCCCTATGACCAGTACGCGCGCTACGTGGCGGCCGGGGCCATCGCGATCACGGCGGTCTTCAACATCGTCGGCGTGCGCTGGGGGACGCTGATCACCAACATCACCACGGTCGCCAAGTTCGGCGGGTTGGCCTTCATCATCGTGGCCGCGCTGGCGTTAGGCATGCCGAAGACGGGCGGCAACTTCTCCCCGCTCGTCCCCGAGGGGAGCTTTGCGCTGGGGAGCGCCGGGCTGGCGCTGGTCTCGGTGCTGTGGGCGTACGATGGATGGGGCGACGTGAGTTATGTCGCGGGCGAGGTCACCGACCCGCAACGCAACCTCCCCCGTGCCCTGATCGGCGGGACGCTGGCGGTGATCACGATCTACTGCCTGGCCAACCTGGCGTACCTCGCCGTGCTCCCGGTGGAGAAGATCCGGACCTCGAAGCTGGTGGCGGCCGACGTGGCCGAGATCGTGCTCGGGCGCCCCGGGGTGATCTTCGTCTCGGTGACCGTCATGCTGTCGACGTTCGGCACGTTGAGCGCCGTGCTGCTGACGTCACCGCGGGTGCTGTTCGCCATGGCCGACGACGGGATGCTCTTCAAGCCGGTGGCGGCCGTCCACCCGAAGTTCAAGACGCCGTATGTGGCGATCTCGCTGGTGGCATTCCTCGGCTTGGTGTACGTCCTCTTCCTGACCTTCGAGAAGCTGGCCGACACCTTCGTGATCGCGATGCTGCCGTTCTACGCGCTGGGCGTGGCGGCGGTCTATCGCCTGCGCGCGCGGCCGGGCTACGTGCCCAAGTTCCGGACGCCGGGCTACCCGGTGGTGCCGATGATCTTCCTGCTCTCCGTCGTGATTCTGCTGGTGAATGCGCTGATGGACGAGGGGAGTCGCGTGTGGACGGCGGGAATCTTTGCGGTGCTGCTGGCCGGCATCCCGGTGTACCTGCTCTTCGTGAAGCGGAAGTAGCCCCGCCTCGCCCCCTCGGGCGGGGCTCGGGGCGGAGGTGGGGGCCGGGCCGGGGTCGTGCTGCGGCGTGTGGACGGCGCTCGTCGGGGCCCGCCCCGGCCGTCAGCGGGGTGGCGCGCGTGACCGGTCGCATCGTTTCGATGCGGGGGCGTCGCGTCGACGCCACGGTTGCCAGCGGCAGATTCCTCCCCTTTCTGCCGGGCCTCCCCCGACTGCTGGCCGGCGGGCCAATCGCGATCACTGGGCACCCGTCGCGAGGGCACGGAGAGGGGCGAGCCAACGTGACTTAGCGTTTACATTTGTTGCGTGCGTCACAGGCGCGTGCGCTCCTAGCTTGCGCGCGGGTGACGCCAGGGCATCAACCCTCCGCTTCCCGATCCAACTCGGGAGTGTGTGTCCCCCGGCACCAACGACGCACGGTGCCGATCCGCTTGTATCACATCTCACAAGGCGAACCATGCGCATGACTCGTCTGACACGGGCCCTCGGGCTCGCCCTCGTCGCCGCGCTGAGCGCGGTCTCGGGGCGAGTGAGCGCCCAGGTCACGACCGGTGCCATCACCGGAACGGTGACCGACGAACAGGGGCAGCCGGTCGAGGCGGCCCAGATCCAGATGATCAACAAGGCGACCGGGCTCACGCGCGGCGCCCTCACGAGTGCCAGCGGGCGCTACGTGATCCAGGGGCTCGAAGTCGGGGCCCAGTACTCGGTGACGGCGCGCCGCATCGGCTTCCGCCCCACCACGGTCGACAACGTCGTCGTCTCGTTAGGCCAGACGACGCGCGCCGACATCAAGATCGAGCGCCAGGCCACGCAGCTGGAAGCGGTCACGGTGGTCTCGGAGACCAACGCGATCATCTCGCCCACGCGCACGGGCGCATCGACCACGGTGGGTGACTCGGCGCTGCGCCGCCTGCCGTCGCTCAACCGCAACTTCACCGACTTCGTGGCGCTCACGCCGCAGGTCTCGAACTCCGGCCCCGGCCTCTCCGGCGGTGGCACGAACAACCGCTTCAACAACATCCAGATCGACGGCGCCGTCTCCTCCGACCTCTTCGGCCTCGGCTCGACCGGGCAGCCGGGCGGCCAGGCGGGGGGCAAGTCGATCTCGATCGAGGCGGTGAAGGAGTACCAGGTGCTGCTCTCCCCGTACGACGTGCGCCAGGGGAACTTCTCCGGTGCGCTGATCAATGCGGTGACCAAGGGCGGGACCAACGAGTTCCATGGTTCGGTGTACGGCGTGACGCGCAACCAGGACTTCACGCGCAGCCAGCCGTACCTCACGGACTTCAAGCAGTCGCAGTACGGCTTTGCCGTCGGCGGCCCGATCGTGAAGAACAAGGTGCTGTTCTTCCTGAACCCGGAATTCCAGCAGCGCACCGTTCCTGCGGGCGGCCCGTTCATCGGGAGCTCGGGGACGTCGTCGTCCAACGTGTCGCAGGCGCTGGTGGACCGCTTCAATGCGGCGCTCAACAAGTACGGGATCCCGTCGGGGTCCGGGGCAGCGGTGAACAACGACAACCCGCTCACCAACGTCTTTGCCCGCCTCGACTTCAACCTGACCGACAACACGTCGCTGGTGCTGCGCCACAACTATGCGCAGGCCGAGGACAACATCTTCAGCCGCTCGACGTCGACGTTCAACCTCGACAACAACGGCTATTTCTTCACGTCGAAGTCGCAATCGACTGCGGCGCAGCTCCGCACGAACTTCGCGAGCGGCGCCTTCAACGAGTTGCTCGTCAGCCGCAACAGCATCCGCGACCGCCGCAAGCCGAACATCAGCTTCGCGCAGGTCGAGGTGAACACGCCGGTCGGCCTGCTGGTCGGCGGCGGTGAGCGTTCGTCTCACCGCAATGAGCTCGACCAGGATGTGCTCGAGATCTCGGACAACTTCTCGATGCCGATCGGGACGGCGCACCGCCTGACGATCGGGACGCAGAACCAGTTCTACGATGTCCGCAACCTGTTTCAGCAGCAGGGCTTTGGGCGCTGGATCTTCGGATCGCTCGACTCGCTCGAACTCGGCGCGCCGCGGCAGTTTGCGGTGGGCGTCCCGGTGTCGGGTGACGGCGCTGTGCGCTTCAACGCGCGCCAGCACGCCTTCTACGTGCAGGACGAGTGGACCGTCTCGCCGACGTTCAACCTGGCGGCCGGCCTTCGCATGGACATGCCGGTCTTCGGCGACAAGCCGCCGCAGAACCCGCTCATCGCCAACCCGATCTGCGCCGGCACCGGGCAGCCCTCGGCGACGTGCGGCTTTGCCCGCAACACGTCCGAAGTGCCGAGCGGGAACATCCAGTGGTCGCCGCGCCTCGGCTTCAACTGGGACGTGACGGGGAACCAGAAGAACCAGCTCCGCGGCGGCCTCGGCCTCTTCACCGGCCGTCCGGCGTTTGTCTGGCTGGCCAATGCCTTCCAGAACTCGGGGCTCTCCGGCGTCGCGCAGCTCACGTGCAACGCCCTCGCGGCTCCGCGCATGACGACCGGCGCCGTCGCGACCTGCCACGGCCTGCGCCAACGGGACGACGGCGGCGGCCGGCGCCGAGATCAACCTGCTCGACAAGGACCTCAAGTTCCCCCAGAACATGCGCGCCACGTTAGGCTATGACCGCCAGCTCATGGGCGGCTTCGTGGGGACGCTCGAGGCGATGTACACCAAGGGCGTGAACAACCTGTTCTACCAGAACATCGCGCTGGCCGGCCCGCAGGGTGTGGACTACAAGGGGCGCGTCATGTACGGCCCGAACGTGAACGCCCCGGTGCTCAAGGTGACCGGTCGTACGGCGGTCCTCGACGTGCAGAACCAGTCGAAGGACTACTCGTACTCGCTCACCGCCGGCCTGGCGCGCCGTTGGCGCAACAACTTCGAGGGGTCGCTGTTCTACACCTACTCGGATGCGCGTGACGTGCAGAGCCTGACCTCCTCGACGGCCAACTCGCAGTACCAGTTCGGTCGCCCGGTGGCCACGCGCCAGGACGATCCGACGCTCGGCTACTCGGTCTTCCGCCAGCCGCACCGGCTCGTGGGGCAGTTCTCGTACGCGTTCAAGACCAAGACGGACCTCACGCTGACCTACGTCGGCGAGACGGGCGCGGCCTTCACGTACACGGTGAGCGGCGACGTCAACGGCGACGGCTTCGCGAGCAACGACCCGATCTACATCCCGAAGTCGGCGACCGATCCGAACGAGATCCAGTTCCAGAACTTCACGCGCGCCGGGACCACCACGGTGGTGACGGCAGCCGAGCAGGCGGCGGCGTTCGACAAGTTCATCAACGGGCTCGATTGCCTCAACGACAATCGCGGTTCGTTCGCCCCGCGTAATCAGTGCAACGCGCCGTGGTCCAACACGATCAACCTGTCGCTCCGCCAGTCGCTCAAGACGATCGGCGCGCAGAACGTGTCGTTCCAGCTCGACATCTTCAACTTCGCCAACTTCCTGAACAAGGACTGGGGGCAGGTCAACACGGCGGCGTTCGGTTCGCAGAACCTGATCACGTATCGCACGAAGACCACCGGCAACCTCAACGCCGGCGCGATCCCGATCTTCAAGTTCGACCCGAACTTCCAGAAGTGGAACGCGCAGAACATCCGCTCGAACTACCAGCTGCAGGCGCAGCTCCGGTACTCGTTCTGATGTCCCGCGCGGTCTGAGACATGAGGCGGGCCCGGTCGCGAGACCGGGCCCGTTTCACATCCGTCCGCCCGTCGTCCCACGATCCGACCGCTCCCACGCATGACACGCTACCTCAGGTCGACCAGCGTTCGCCTCCCGATCGTCGCGCTGGCCGGTGTGCTGGCCGTCGTCGGCTGTCGCGCCGCGACGCCGCGCGTCGGTGATCCGGCGAGTGCGTCGTTCCCCGATCGCCCGCGAGCCATCGTCGTCTCGTTCGACGCCTTCAACGAGCGGCGCGTGGTGGAGACGGTCGATCCGGCGCGCATCCCGGCGATTCGCGCCCTCTTTGCGGAGGGGGAGTGTGCGGCCTCGTTGCAGCCGGCGTTCCCCAGCGTGACGGCGGCGGGCCACGCGGCCATCTGGACGGGGGCGTACGGCAACGAGAACGGGATCGCCGCCAACACGGTGCTGCGCCTCCCCGCCTCGCGCTTCACGATCCTCGAGACGACGGACGGTTTCCGCGCGCCGGCGCTGCGTGCGGAGCCGATCTGGATCACGGCGGCGCTCGCGGGGCGCACGGTCTTCGCCCACCATGTCACGCAGGCGCCGCAGCCCCCCGGATATCCGGTCGACGACGGCGAACCCGCCGACACCTTCGCGGTGGCGCGTCGTCGCGCGGGCGAGGCGCTCGCGCTCCCGAGACTGTCGGTGCTCAACGGATACAACCGCGTGCTGCTGGCCCCGCGCCTGCTCACGCGGGGCGATGTGCAGCTGACGGCTCCCGGTGCTTGGCGTGGCCTGTCGCCCGTGCCGGGGAGCGAGGCGCTGCAGTTCACGATCGACCTGTCCAGCGATTCGCTGGTGCGGGGTGGGGCCCTGTATGCGTTGATCCGGCGCTGGCCGTCGGGCGATAGCGCCCAGTTCTTCGTGGGGGCCGAGCGCGACCTGACGACGGCGGTGCGCGTGCTGCCACACGCGGAGGAGCGTGCGCCGGTGCGCGGGCGTGCGTTGGCGCGCTGGTTCTCGGCGCCGGTCGTGGTCCCGCTTGCCGACGGCCGGCGCGCCTCGATGCGGTTGCGCCTGTTTGCCCTGTCGGCGCGCGACACGTCGTTCACGCTGTTCGTCCCCGGCATGCAGCTGGCGGACGCGAACCGCGCCACGCTCACCGGCGACTACGACGCGGCGGTCCCGGGGTGGGTCGGCAATTCGGCGATCTCTCTCTGGGAAACGGGGGGGCTGGGGCGCACGCTGATGCAGGGAGGCGATGGGGTGGCCGAGTGGCGGTGGCTGGAGAGCGCGGAACTCCTGGCGCGCGGTTACCTGGAGGGGTCGGCGTGGGGGTGGCGCACCATGTCGCCGGACCTCATGCTCGACTACTTCCCGCTGGGCGACGACACCGATCATGCGCTGTGGGGATTGCTGGACTCGCGTGCCCCGGGGTACGACACCACGGTGGCCGCGCGCGCACGCGCGGTGCGCGACCGGATGTGGGAACTCGTGGATTTGCGGCTGGCGGGGCTGATGGCGCTGGCACGACAGCAGGGCCGCACGCGGTTGTACGTGGCGGGGGACCATGGGATGCGCGCGGAGTGGCGGACCTTTCGTCCCAACGCGGCGCTGCGCGAGGCCGGGCTCCTCGTGCTCGACCGAGCGGGGCACATCGACCTGTCGCAGAGCCGGGCGGCGTCGGCGAACGGGTACTGGATCTCGGTGAATCGCAGGGGGAGGCGTGGCGGGATCGTCCCCGAGACGCAGGTTGGCGCCGTGATGGATGAGGTGCGGCGCGCGCTCCTCGCGGTGCGCGACGAGTGGGGGCGCGCCGTGGTGACGCGCGTCATCGACCGACGCGACCCGCAGGCACACGCGCTCGGCATTGGCGGGGCCACGGGCGGGGATGTGTACTACGATCTGGCGGACGGGTACGCCTGGCTGTCGGACGCCGAGGGGGCGGTCGTCGGGGATGCGTCGCATGCAACGGGCGGCCACGGCTTTCCCTCGACCTCGAGCGACATGCACTCCGCGTCGTGCAGCTGGTTGCCGGGCGCGACCGGTGCAGCGCGCGCGGGAGTACAGCGCCAACCCGACATTGCGCGCGCCGTGACGCGCTGGTTGGGGATCACGCCGGCGCGGTAGCGCCGGAGGCGCCGAGGGCGGGCGACGCGGCGGGAGGAGGGATGCACGCCGGATGCACGCCGGATGCACGCGGGACAGGGCGGCCGCGAAGCACCGTACCACCGTCCGGTCACGCGCGCGTTTCGCGATGGGAACTTGGTGCAAAGTCTGCTTGACCCGTTGCACCTGAGCGGGCAGGTTGAGGCGCCTCGTGGCGGCGGGGCCGTCCATGAGCCGCAGTGGCTGCTTCCCGAAGCGGGCGCTGCTGTCCTTCCCTCACACCCGATCGATTCTCATGAAAGTCCTGCGTTCCCTCGCCGCCTTGTTCGCCGCGATTGCCGTGGCGGCTGGGGTGGCCCCGTCGCGCGCCGCGGCACAGGGCGTGACGACGGCATCCATGACAGGGACCGTCGTCGCCAGCAACGGCGTGGCGGTTGCTGGCGGTACCGTCTCTGCCCTGCACGTTCCATCGGGCACCGCCTATCGCGCGACCACGCGCTCGGACGGCCGATTCACGATTCCGGGCATGCGTGTAGGCGGGCCGTATCGCGTGACGGTGCGCGCGCTCGGCTTCCAGCCCCGCACGCGCGAAGACCTGACGTTGTCGCTCGGCGTCTCGACCGACCTGCAGTTCACGCTCGAGCAGGCGGCGACGCAGCTCGAGGCGGTGGCGGTGACGGCGACCGCCGGTCCGTTCAGCTCCACGCGCACCGGCGCCTCCACGGCGGTGGGGAAGGATGCGCTGGAGTCGCTGCCGACGATCACGCGCACCATCGGCGACTTTACGCGCCTCACGCCGCAATCGGTGGGGAGTTCGTTCGGCGGCCAGGACAATCGCCTGAACAACCTGACGGTCGACGGTTCGTTCTTCAACAACTCCTTCGGCCTGCAGGGGCAGCCGGGGGCGCGCACCGGCGTGGCGCCGATCCCGCTCGACGCGATCGAGCAGGTGCAGGTCAACATCGCCCCGTTCGACGTGCGGCAGGGGAACTTCGTGGGCGCCGGGATCAACGCGGTGACCAAGAGCGGGACCAACGAGTTCTCCGGGTCGCTGTACGGCGTGCGCCGCAACGAGGACTACGTGGGGACCAAGGCGGGGGCGCTCCCCTTCAACCCGGGGACGTTCAGCTTCGGCCAGTTTGGCGGACGGCTGGGGGGCCCGATCCTCAGGAACAAGCTCTTCTTCTTCGTCAACTACGAGAACGACGGGCTGGAGCAGCCGGGGACGACCTTCCTCGCCAACACCGGGTCGCAGGCGGTGCAGGGGACCACGACGCGCGTCCTCAAGTCGGACATGGACGCGATGCAGGCCTTCCTCAAGAACTCGCTGCAGTACGACGCCGGCGGCTACACGGGGTGGAACCTCAAGGTCCCGTCGCAGCGCCTCATCACCAAGTTCGACTGGAACGCGAACGCGAACAACAAGGTGAGCCTGCGCTACATCCAGCTCGACTCCAAGTCGGACCAGCCGATGTCCAACTCGGGATCGCTCGGCTTCGGAAATCGTCGTGACAACACCAACTCGATGGCGTTCGCCAACTCGGCGTATGCCATCAAGGAGAACATCCGCTCCATCGTGGGCGAGGTGAACTCGCAGTTGGGCGTCAACAAGTCCAACAACTTCATCATCGGCTACACCACCAACGACGAGAGCCGCGAGTACAAGGGCGACATCTTCCCGACGGTCGACATCCTCAAGGATGGCGTGACCTACATGTCGTTCGGCTTCGAGCCGTTCACGCCGGCCAACCAGCTGCGCTACAAGACGTTCCAGGTGCAGGACAACTTCTCCATCTACACGGCGAACCACGACCTCACCTTCGGGGCCGCGGCGCAGCACTATCGCTCGGAGAACGTCTTCTATCCGGGGTCGCAGAGCGTGTACGTGTACAACTCGCTCGCCGACTTCTATGCCGACGCGCAGGGCTACGTGGCCAACCCCAACCGCACCACGTCGCCGGTCTCGCTGCGGCGCTTTGAGGTGCGCTACATGAACATCCAGGGGCTCACCGAACCGATGCAGCCGCTCGAGGTCACGTACGCCGGCGCCTATGCGCAGGATGAGTGGCGCGCGACGAGCCGGCTCAAGCTCACCTTCGGGCTCCGCTTCGACGTCCCGATGTTCAAGGAGACGGGCTACACCAATCCGCAGGCGAATGCGCTGTCCTTCCGCGACGAGAGCGGCGCGTCGGTGAAGTACCAGACGCAGAAGCTCCCCGACGCGAACCTCCTCTGGTCGCCGCGCTTCGGCTTCAACTGGGACGTGTTCGGCGACCGCTCGACGCAGGTGCGTGGCGGCACCGGGATCTTCACGGGGAGCCCGCCGTACGTCTGGATCTCCAACCAGATCGGTCAGAACGGGATCCTGACGGGCTTCGAGCAGCTCAACAACACCACGGCCCGCCCGTTCAATCCGAACCCGACGACGTACATGCCCAAGAGCGTCAACGGGACGCCCGCGGCTTCGTACGAGCTCAACTTCACCGACGCGGACTACAAGTTCCCGCAGCTGTGGCGCACCAACGTCGCCGTCGACCAGAAGCTCCCGTACGGCTTCACGGGGACGCTGGAGTTCCTGTACGGCAAGGACGTGAACGGCGCGTACTACATCAACGCCAACCTCCCCGCCGCGCAGGCCGCCTTCACCGGCGCCGACACGCGTCCGCGGTGGACCAACGCGCGCATCAACCCGAACATCACCGCCGCGTACGTCCTCAAGAACCAGGACGTCGGCTACTCGTACAGCATCGGCGGTTCGCTCGAGCGGTCGTTCAGCGGCGGCTTCTTCATGAAGGCCGGCTACAACTACGGCGTGGCGCGCAACACGATCGACCCGGGCTCCATTGCCGGCGGCTCGTACACCGGCAACGCCATGGCGGGCGACCCGAACAACCCGGGCGTCGGCTACGCCTTCACCTCGCCGGGGCACCGCTCGTTCCTGGCCGCGACCTACCGTCGCGAGTACTTCAAGATGGGGGCGACGGCGATCTCCATCTTCGCCGAACGCTTCACGTTAGGCAACACGAGCTACACCTTCTCGGGTGACCTCAACGGCGACGGCGGGACGTCGAACGACCTGATCTACGTTCCCCGCGGCGTGAGCGAGATGAACTTCGAGCAGTTCACCTCAGGGACGCGCACCTTCACGGCGGCCGAGCAGGCGGCGGCCTGGGACCAGTTCATCGCCCAGGATCCGTACCTCAAGACCCGTCGCGGCAAGTACGCCGAGCGTGGGGCGGTCTTCCTCCCGCAGGCGCTGCGCGCCGACATGAGCATCACGCAGGACCTCTTCCGCGACCTCGGGGGCAAGCGCAATACGTTGCAGCTGCGCATGGACATCCTCAACGTGGGGAACCTGCTCAACAAGGACTGGGGGCTTGGTGAGCGCCTGGTGACCAACACCCCGCTCATCGCGCGTCCGGTGGGTTCCGATGGCAAGGCGCTCTATCGCCTGCGCAACATCGGGACGAACCTGATCTCGAAGACGTACGAGCAGACGGTGGGGATCGGTGATGTGTATCGGTTCCAGCTCGGGCTGCGGTACAACTTCAACTAGGCATCCCCCGCACCGACGATGGGCCGCCTCCCGTATGGGGGGCGGCCCATCGTCGTCTCGAGCACGAAGCCGCTGAGGCTGCGCTCGGCCTAGAAGATCTCGAGGTTGATGTACCGCTTCGGGTTCTTCTTGAAGTCGGCCGTCAGCGAATCGACGCGCGTCAGGACCCTGCGCAGGTCGTTGTACAGTCCCGGATCGTTGAGCAGGAGGGCGACGCTCCCGTCTCCCTTCTCGACCTTGGCCAGCACCGCGTTGAGGCGGTCAGTCGTCGCCTTGAGCTCACCGGTGAAGGTGGCCATGTTGGCGCTGGCGGTGCGCAGCGAGCGCACGGTTGAGTCCACCTGCAGCGAGTCGATGGCGGAGGCGCGCGAGCGCACCGTGACGAGCGTCGCCTGCAGCTCGCGCGACTGCAGCGCGGCGATCTCGGCCAGCTGCAACACGAGCTTGTTGGTCGACATCAGTGTCTGCCGCATCTCGCGAATGCCGCCCGAGTCGACGAACTGCTGCTTGGCCGAGCCGAGGATGGCGTTGACCCCTTGCGTGATGGTGTCGGCGCGGGCGGTGAGCATCGCCAGGCCGGCGGCCGGGATGCCTAACGGGACGGTATCGCCCGGGGCATAGGACTCCGACGTCGCCCCGGTGGGGGTGAGGGCGATGGCCATGTCGCCGAAGAAGCCGTTCGGGACGACAGTGGCCGTCGTCCCGCGCGGCACCTTGTACTCGTCGCGCAGGCGATACGTCACCACGACCGTCCCCTTGGGGTCGAGCGAGACATCGTCGACGAAGCCGGCGGTGACGCCGGCGAGCCAGACCGGCTGCCCTTGCTTGAGCCCCGATCCCCACGGGAATCGCGAGTACAGCGGGTAGCCCGACGTCAGCCCCCCGCGCGCCAGCCACAGGGCGCCCACGATGATCACGGCGATGGCCGCCGTGGTGAAGATGCCCACGAGTACTTCGTCGCGCCGTTTCATCCCTGGAGCTGGTTGGCGAGGAGTGAGGCCGTGAGGGCGTCGAGCACGAGAATCGCAACCGAGGTGACGACCACCGCCTTTGCGGTGGAGCGCCCGACGCCTTCGGCGCCGACATCGGTCACGAAGCCCTCATACGAACAAAGAAAGGCGATGGCCGCCCCGAAGATCGTGGCCTTGATCAACGAGTAGGCGATCTGGAAGAACGTGTACGACATGCGCAGCCCTTCGGAGAACTGCTGCCACGACACGTCGGTCGCGGTGAGCGAGGTGAAGCCCGCCATCGTCACGCCGACCGCGTTGGCAAAGATGACGAGCAACGGGAGCATCAGCGTCGCGGCGATGAAGCGCGGGACGATGAGATACGCCACCGGATCGTACGACAGCGTCTCCAGCGCATCGATCTGCTCGGTCACGCGCATCGTCCCGATCTCGGCGGTCATGCGCGCCCCCACGCGCCCGGTGAGCACCAGCCCCGTGAGGAGCGGCCCCAACTCGAGGATGATCATCTGGCGCGAGATCAGCCCGACCACCGACAGCTGCACGCCGGGGAAGAGCTGGTAGCGCGTCTGCAGCGCGATGACCGACCCGATGAAGGCCGCGACGATCACCGTGAGCGGGAGCGAGTCGACGCCAATGCGCCGCATCTGCGCGAACGTCAGCGGCAAGTAGGTGCGCCACTCGGTCGCGAAGGCGCGCAGCATGTCGCGCAGGAAGTAGGTGCGCTCGCCGACGTCGGCGAGCAGGCCCTGCCCCAGGTGCCCGATCGAGCGGAAGACGCGAATCCCCGTCCGCTGCACCACCGGGAACTCCTCGGTGGGGCGATGCGTGCCGTGCATCGGGGAGGTGATCACGTGCGCACTCGCATGAGCATGATGAATCCGATGATGCCGAAGACGACGTTCGGGACCCAGGCCGCCATCTCGGGCGAGAAGACGCCCTTGCCGCCGACCGCCTTGGTCAGCTGGATCATGATGAGGAAGACGACGGTCGTGCCGAGCGAGAGCCCGATGCCGTAGGCCGCGCCGCCGCGGTGGTTGCTGGTGGCGAGCGGCGCGCCGAACAGGGCGATGATGAGGCAGGTGACCGGGATCGCGATCTTGAGCGCGCGGTCGACGCGCAGGACGTTCACGTCGCTCCCCGAGCGCTCGAGCGCGGTGATGTAGCGTCCCAGCTCCTCATAGCCCATGTCGCCCGGTGCCTTGGACGACGCCATGAGCTGCACCGGCGTCTCGACCATGTGCTTGTCCTGCATCGACTCGAACTTGAAGGCGACGTCGCGCCCCGCGCCCGGGATCACGTGCAGCGTCCCGTCGGTGATCTTCCACCCGGTCGGCGTGAACGAGGCCTCGCGCCCGGCGATGACGTACGTGGGGTACTTGTCGGACCCCTCGTTCCCCTTCCGTTCGACCTCGATCCCCTCCATGTACCGCCGCTCCACGTTGAGGAGCGACGCCTTGTACACGCGCCCCAACTCGGCGGCGAAGGTGAAGTTGAAGCGCTCGTTGCCGCTGGTGAAGCGCGTCTCCTGCAGCAACTCGCTCCGTCGCTTGTTGGTCGAGGGGGCCACCTCGCCCAGGGCGAGGGCGAGCCCCGTCGCGACCAGCGCGCCGAAGAAGATCGGGAGGGTCAGGCGGTGAAACGAGATCCCCGACGCCTTGGCCGCCGTGATCTCGGCGTGGCGCGTGAAGGCACCGATGGAGAAGACGGTGGCGAAGAGCACGGCCGCCGGCATCACCATGAACATCGAGTCGGGGATCCAGTACGGTAGCTCATCGCAATCGCCTTGGGGGTCAGATTGCGGTTGAAGTACTTGTCGATGTTGTCGGTGAGGTCGAAGATCGTGACGATCAGCGGGAAGCCTAACGCGGTGCTGAAGAAGATCTTCGTCCACTCGCCCGCGACATAGCGGTCGAGCGGGCGCAGGAGCCAGCGCATCATGCGGCCCCGCCCCGGCGGCGCCGGAAGAGCCCCTTGAGCGCATCGACGATCTCGGAGAGGTCGCCGCCACGCGATGTCGCCGTCTCGCGCCCCATGCGCGACAGGAGGACGATCGCCACGAGCGTGAAGAGGATGTTGGCCGACCACATGGCCCAGAACGGGGTGAGGATCGTGCGATCGGCCAGCGACTCGCCGGCGATCAGGCCCACGTAGTACAGCCCGAAGACACCAAGGCTCACGCCGATCACGAGCCCCACGCCGCCGCGCGGAAAGCGCAGCGCGATCGGCGCCCCCAACAGGACGAAGATCACGCACGCCATCGAGATCGCGAACTTCTTCTGGATCTCCACGGCGAACTGGTTCATCTGCGAGCGCGCCGTGAGCATCTGGCTGCGCGCCGTCTCCATGACGACGTTGGCGGGCTGCGCCAGTCCGCCACCGGCCGAGGGGGCGATGCGCCCCGGATCGACGATCGCCGGGTTGGTCCCCGCCGCGGCCGCCGCGGCGCTGTCGCCTGGGGGAGGACCGCCGGCCGCAGCGCGCAGCATCGCCTCATCGCGACGACGCGCGCTGTCGGCCGTCACCCGGCCCAGCGAGTCGAGCGCCGGGAGCGCGGGTTGCGGCACCGGCGCCACCGCGCTGTCGCGCTTGACCGTGTCGCGCGCCGCCCCGGTTCGGACGGTGTCGACCTTCTGCACGGGCGGCTTCGGGTCCTGCGCCTTCTGCTCGGGGGCCTTCTGCACGGGGGGCGCCGCCCCCTTCTGCGGCGGTGCCTGCTGCCCTTGCTGCGCCTGCTGCGCCTGCTGCGCCTGTTGCATCTGGCGGACCGGCGCCGCCTGGGCTTCGCGCGGCGTCACCAACGCCAGCGCCGCCGGAATCACCCCGGACTGCTGCGCCATCACGGCGCCGCCAGCCGCCACGCGGCGCACGTAGGCGATCGCGTCGCAGTACGAACGGCCGAGCGAGCGTACCCGCGAGCGCCCCGCCGAGCCGCCGGGGGCGTCGGTCGGGTACGAGTTGGTGAGCATGACCGTCGCGCGCGGGTCCTTCTTGGCCGCATCGGCGGCGCGCTTGAAGTCGTCGAACGAGCGGAAGTAGTCACGCTCGAAGCGCGCCACTTCGCTCTGCAGTTCGCACACCGACATCTCGCGATCGCTCTTGTACGTGTCGCTCGAGTCGCGCTCGAAGGCGTTGGCCACCCCCGGGACGCGAATGAGGTCGACCTTGAAATACAGGCGTTGCAGCTGTGAGGGGGTGTCCTTCGGCACTTCCTGCATGAAGCCCGAGTACAGCTTGAGCTGCAGGTCCGAGCCATCCTCGGTGAAGGCCATCATCCCGCTGTCGGCGTAGATGGTCCGGCGGCGCATCGGGTCGCTGAGGTCGTAGATCGTGACCTCGCGCATCCCGTTGGTCTCGCGATTGAGGTGGTTGGTTCGCAGGAAGTAGCTGTTGGGCGCGACTTCGTTGATGATCTGTTCCTTGATGGCGAACGTCGGCTTCTTGCGGGCGATGTCGCCCTGCAGCG
Source organism: Gemmatimonadota bacterium (assembly GCA_016719105.1). Taxonomy (NCBI): domain Bacteria; kingdom Pseudomonadati; phylum Gemmatimonadota; species Gemmatimonadota bacterium. Next base: position 499,301 of record JADKAQ010000004.1, read on the forward strand.
TGCGAAGCCGGTGGTTGGTACGCGGGAGGACCTGGTCGTTGAAGACGATCATCGAGATCGACAGCAGGGCCCCGCCGATGACGACGGGGACCAAGAGCCGCCCCATGCTCACCCCGTTGGCCTTGAGCGCCGTGATCTCGTTCTCCGACGCCAGGCGCGAGAAGGCGTAGAGCACCGCCACCAGCACCGCCATCGGGAGCGTCATGGCGACCGTGAACGGCAGCGACAGGAGGAAGAACTCCATGATCACCGTCCACGGAAGTCCCTTGCCCACGAGATTCCCGAGCTGCTTGGCCACATAGTTCAGCAGCATCAGGGAGGTGAGCGCCGAGAGGGCGAAGACCAGGGGGCCGACGTGCTCTCGAAGGACGTACTTGTGGATTATCTTCACGCGCGCGGCTGGTTCTCCGGTCGATGAACGGAACCCGGGACGTGGGCCCCCGTACTACAGGCGATCTTGCGAATGGTCGACGGCTCCCGGCGGCGCTCGGCGCCGACGAATCGGCGACCATCGGTGCGATGGCTTGCCGTCAGATCCCGAGGGGGATTCCTCCGGTTCCCGTCATCGCAAAAGTCGGCGTAATATAGCCCCTCGCCCACCCGGCAGAGCTTGGCTTCCGAACGAGGAACGACCGGCTGATACCCTCCCGCCCTGCAATGGTGCGCGGTGCGATCCTCCTCCTCCTCACCCTCGCGGGCTGGGGAAGGCCGGGGCACGCCCAGTCGCCCCGGCGCGATTCGGCGCGGGTGGCGGTCCCGGAGCGGGATACGCTGCGCGGTGGTCGCGGCGCCCCGGGCGACACCCTGGCCCAGGCCAAGGCCCGGCGCGACTCCCTCGCCCGGCTCGATTCGCTGGCGGCGCGGATGCGTCCCTTCCTCAAGTCGGCGGCCGACCTCAACATCGCCCTCACCGCCCGCCTCGAGACCAAGGCCGAGCGAACACAGAATGACCGCTGCTCGGCGAGCCAGCTCTTCTCGGTGGGTTTCACCTGTCGCTCGGCCTTCACCCCGGCGTTCGACGCCCAGTTCGGACTCCGGACCAACGGGGGGATCGCCGACCGGGTCAAGCTCGACGTCGACTACGACACGCAGCGCGAGTTCGACGGCTCCAACCAGATCTCGATCGCGTATCGCGGCACCCCCACGTCGCGGCTGCAGAAGCTGGAGGTGGGGAACGTCTTCTTCGAGCCACCGGCGTCGCGCTTCATCTCGGCCGGCATCCCCAGCGGCAACTTCGGCGTGCAGGCGGTGGGGAAGTTCGGCAACATGCAGCTGACGGCGATCGCCGCGCAGCAGAAGGGGAACGTGGTGCGTGACCAGGTCTTCTCCATCGGGCGGCGCACCACGCAGGCGCAGGAGCGGGAGATCGAGGACTACCAGGTCGAGCCGCGGCGCTTCTTCTTCACCGTCGACCCGCAGCGCTTCGGGCTGGCCTACCCCAACATCGACATCCTGAATGCCCGCCAGATGCAATCGCTGGCGGCCGCCCTCCCCGAGACGCAGCGCCCGGCCCGCCTCCTCGTCTACCGCCTCATCCTGGGCGGGCAGCCTCCCAACCCCAACGGGCCGCGTTTCCAGCTGCTCGGGGACCCGCTGTCGCGGCCGGGGCAAGTGTATGAACTGCTGCGGGAGAACATCGACTACTACGTCGATCCGTCGCTGCTCTGGATCGCCCTCGTCCGCCCGTTGGCGCTCAACAACGAGCGGCTGGTGGTGGCCTACTCGCTCAAGGTGGGCGGGCGCGACACGGTCATCGCCAACCTCGGCGGGACCCCCGACCTCGAGTTCACCAACGAGCGCCCGCAGTACGCCAACCTCCTCTGGGATCCGCAGGTCACGCCGCAGCACCCGGCCTTTCGCCAGGAGATCCGCAGCGTCTACCGGTTAGGCGGCGAGGACGTGCGGCGCGAGAGCGTGCAGGTGCGCATTGTTGCCGGGACGAGCGCCGACCAGGAGAAGCCCCCCGGCGGGAGCGCGGGGAGCTACCTGCAGCTCTTCGGCCTCGCGCAGCTGGCCAACGCGACGACGTTCGACTGGGAAAACCGGATCTGGCCGCGTCCCAACGACCCGAACTTTCTGGTCGCCAACCTCCCGGGCGCCCGGATCTTCCGCGACCAGTTCATCGTCTTTCCGTCGTTGGAGCCGTTCTCGCGCCGCGGGCTCGCTCGCCCCGGCGAGGTCGCCGCCAACGACACGATCTATCGCACCCCGTCGGAGTACCTGTACTCGCCGCAGCGACCGCAGTCGTACTATCGGCTGCGCGTGAAGTACCAGACCGACGGCGGCGGGGCGATGGGGACCATCGCCCTCAACGCGGTGCAGATCCGTCCGGGGAGCGAGCGCCTGACGATGGATGGGCGCCCCCTGGTGAAGGGGGTCGACTACGACATCGACTACGAACTCGGGCGGGTGCAGCTCCTCTCGGCCGACACGCTGATCGCCCGCGAGCGACGCGTGGTGGCGCGGTACGAGGAGACTCCGCTGTTTGCGACCGTCCCCACCTCGGTCGTCGGCCTCAGCTCCCAGTGGAAGCTGCGCGACGGCCAGGTGAACCTCATCGCCATCTCGCAGACGCAGCGCAGCACCTTCAACCGCCCTCCGCTCGGCTTCGAGCCGCAGGCGTCGGTGGTGGCGGGGATGTCGGCCAACTTCGGCTGGGCACTCCCCTCGCTCTCGCGGGCGCTGGATGGGCTCCCGGCCAACCGCGGCTCCCCGCGCGCCGTGCCTAACGGCGCGCCGGCGCGACTCGACGTGCAGGCCGAGTTCGCGGTGAGCCGGCCCCGGCAGAGTTCGTCGCAGCAGGCGTACGTGGAGAGCTTCGAGGGGGACGGCGGGACGAACATCAACCTGCTGCAGGCGCAGTGGCAGTTCTCGTCGCAGCCCGCGCTGGGGAAGGCGCTCGCCGCCCGCTTCGAACCGTCCACCTTCGACACCACGCGCGCGACGACGATGGCCTACCAGAACGCTGGCCTCGGGCGCGACGGCAAGCTGGTGCAGTTCACCTTTCGAGACATGGACCCGCAGGCCACCCTCGCCGGGGTCGGCTTTGCCTCCGCCGAGCCGATGCTCTGGCTCACCCTGTACCCGTTAGGCATCGGGGGGCTGTACGACGCCGCGGGCGATCGCTACCGCTGGCAGACGGGCAAGCGCATCGCCGGGCGCCGCTGGCGCTCGATCCACACGGTGTTGGGGTCGACGAGCGGCGGGGCGGGGATCGACCTGTCGCGCGGCGAGCAGCTCGAGTTCTGGACGCTGGTCGACACCGCAGGGATCCGGCGCCAGCGCAACCCGACCCTTGTCCTCGACTTCGGCGACGTCTCCGAGAACTCGGTCACCTTTGCCCCCGAGACGCTCTCGGTGGCGAGCGGCGACTCGACCTATCGCGGCAAGAAGGTGCAGGGGTTCAACCGGTTGGGGAGTGAACGCGACCCCTTCTCGCGCGCCTTCAACGCCGACGTCAACGACCAGGGGCTCCCCGGCGACGTCGTCGACTCGCTCACCGTCTTTGGCGGCACGCCGCCGTTCACCGACTATGCGGTCCCGATCTGCTCGCTCGGGCGGGGCTTCAGCCGGGCGCTGGGTGATGCGCAGGACGACTGCACGGTGCGCAACGGACGGCTGGACGAAGAGGACATCGACCAGGACAACGCGCTCAACTTCACCTCGCGGGAGCGCGAACTGGAGCGCGTGCGGCGCTTCGTCGTCGACCTCTCCGACAAGCGCAGCTACGCGCGCGTGGGGAAGTGCGGGATCACCGTCCCCGACGTGAACGGCGCCGTCCCGGCCACGTCGCGCCTGTGCTGGGTGCAGGTGCGCCTCCCCTTCAACGCCCCCGACGACTCCACCGGTGGCGGCCCGCTCATCCGGCGTGTGCGCGCATTGCGCCTGACGGTCGTCTCCGGCGTCACGCTCGGTGACCAGGCCTTCTCGCTCACCCCGGTCGCGCGATTGCGCGTGGTGGGGGCGTCGTGGCTCAAGCGCTCCGACCGGACCATCGACGGGATCGCCGGGGCGCAGCCGTCGCTCGGCGGCGGCACGGTCATCGCCTCGCTCATCGGGACGCAGGATCGCGACTCCACGCGCGGCGTCTTCTACGATCCACCGCCGGGGGTCGTCGAGGTGCCGGACCAGGCGTCGTCGGTCTTCGGCGGCCAGCAGGTGCAAATCAATGAGCGCTCGCTCCGCCTGCTGGCCACCGCGCTCCCGTTAGGCGCGCGTGCCGAGGCGTACTTCCGCTTCCCCGAAGGGCAGCGGAACGTGATGGGATACCGCGAGCTGCGCCTGTGGGCGCGCGGGCGCGGTCGCGGGTGGGGGCCGGGCGGCGACCTGCAGGTCTTCGTCAAGATCGGGCGCGACGTCGACAACTTCTACCTGTACCGCCGCGAGGCGCGCAGCGGCAACACGCGCGACGCCTGGGATCCCGAGGTCCGCGTGCGCTTCGACCGCTTCTACGAACTGCGCTCCCGCCTGCAGAACGCCTTCCTGCAGAACCGGCGCAGCCTGCTCGGCTGCACGGCGCTCGACTCCGCGCTCATCGTGCGCAGCGGGCTCCCGGTGGGCGGGCGCATCGACCGTTATGCGGCCTGCGAGGACGGCTACATCGTCTACACCATCGACCCCAGCGTCACCCCGCCCAACCTGGCGGCGGTGCAGGAACTCGCGGTGGGGATGGTGCGCGTGGACTCGCTCAAGGGGATCGACCCGCCCATCAGCGGCGACACGCTCGAGCTGTGGGTCGACGACATCCGCCTCGCCGACGTGGTGAATACCACCGGCTTCGCCGGCGAGGTGTCGGCCACGCTCAACGCCGGCGATTTCGGGAGCGTGCACATCGGCGTGCGGCGGCGCGACCCCAACTTCCGGCAGATCAACGAGGCGCCGTCGTTCCTGACCAACGACGACCTGGAGATGAGTGCGACGTGGCGCCTGGACCGCTTCCTCCCGGCGTCGTGGGGGTACGCCCTCCCGCTGACGGTGTCGCATCGCGCCAGCGGCGCCGCCCCCGAGTTCCTCTCGCGCTCCGACATCCCCGGGGCGTCGGTGCCGGGGCTGCGCGCCCCCAAGGCCGAGCAGACGACCTACACGCTCACCGCCCGGCGTGCGTCGCCGCTCACCGGGCACTGGTACGCGCCGATCGTCAACAACCTCGTCGTCGACGGGGCGGTGAGCGCCTTCGGCAATCGCACCGAGTTCCAGAACGGCACGGTGCGCGACCTCAACGTCGGGATCGACTTCTCCTCCGCCGGCCTGCTCGGCGGGCTGCCGATGCGCGATGCGGCCGCGCCGTCGTCGCGCCGCGGGTGGAGCCTCGCGCTTCCGTGGACGACCGAGGGCGGGACGGCTTTGCAGCTGGCGCCGACGATGTTGCGGGTCACCAGCGCGATGGTGCGCACGGAGGACTCGCGCGCATCGTACCTCAAGCCGGCCTTTGCGGCGAGCGACTCGGTCAAGATCGTCAACGGGTTGCAGCACGTCTGGCGCACGGTGAGCACGCTCGAGTTCCAGCCGTTGCCTAACGTGACCGCCCGCTGGGATGCGAGCACGGTGCACGACCTGCGCCACTACGGCGACTCCACCGCCAACGCGCTCGCGGCGACCAACGAGCGCTCGGCGCTCGCCGGGATGGACATCGGGCTCGAGCGCGAGCGCTCGATGGCGGCGACGCTCACCTATGCGCCGGTCGCGCAGGGGTGGTTCCGCCCGCGCGTCGCCCTCGCCTCGACCTACAGCATGCTGCGCGACCCGAACAATCGCGCCGTCGTCACCGAGGACGACCTGGGGGCGATCGACCCGCGCCTGAGTCGACGCGTCGGCAACACGCAGGTCCTCACCGCCGCGACCACGCTCGACCCGCTGCAGGGGATCTCGGCGATCACCAGCGACGGCTCGCGCTGGCGGCGCGTGATCGGCGTCCTGCGCCCCATCGACGTCTCGTTCAGCCGCAACCAGCTGGCCTCCTTCGACGGGATAGCCCTCACCCCCGGGATCGGCTTCCAGTTCGGCGTGGGCGGGATCGACGACTTCCGGTCGGTCGGGGGAGAGAACGCCTCGAGCGCGGGGGCGAGCAGCGACCTGGTGGTCGCCAACGCGCTCGCCCTCCCCGGCGGGCTCACCGTGACAAACCGCGTGCAGCGAACCGATGCGCGGCACTGGAGCCGTCGTGAGGCGGCGGGGCTGGCGCAGGTGACCGGCGAGGCGCTGGTCTATCCCGACGTGGCGCTGCGCTGGAGCGGGCGCCCGTCGCTCGTGCGCCTCCTGTTCAGCCAGCTCGGCGCCACCGCGCGCGCGCTGCAGTCTCGTCAGGCATGGACGATCCCCGGCGATGCCGCCGCCCTGCTCACCGAGATGCGCGAGTCGCGGCAGGCCTCGTATCCCTTCACCGCGACCGCCGTGACCGCGTACGGCGAGGTGGCGCTGTCGGCCACCTACGCCATCACCCGCCGCGTCGATTCGCTCCCGGGGAGCGTGGCGCGCCGCCGCGCCAGCGACCTGGCCGCCGACATCAGCAAGAGCTTCACGCTCCCCGAATCCTGGCGCGTGAAGAACCCGGTGCGCACGCGGGTCTCATGGCAGGAGACGCTCACGCAGAGCTTCATCGCCAACTCGCAGGCCGAGGGGGCGCGCAGCCGCCTGACCGACAACGGGCGCCGCGCCTTCAACTTCAACGCCGATACCGACGTGGCCGAGAACATGACCTTCAGCCTGCAGGGATCGCGGGTCGTGACCTTCGATCGCAACTTCAACCGACGGTTCGTGCAGACGGTGATCACCGCCGTCTTCCAGCTGCAATTCTTCGCCGGAGTGGGAAAGTGAGGACCTCCCTTGTCGTCGCCATGCTCGTCGGGCTCGCCGCGTGCGCAGGAAAGGAGGAGCCCGCGACCACCACGCTCGCCCCAGGGCCGTTCGATGGCGAGGTGGCGATGGGCTACGTGCGCGAACAGCTCGCCCTCGGCGCGCGCGTCCCGGGAACCGCGGAGCATCGCGCCGGGGGCGACTGGATCGTGCGCATGATGCGCGCGCGTGCCGACACCGTCATCGAGCAGCAGTGGGAACACCGCACCGCAAACGGCACGGTCCTCCCGCTGCGCAACATCTTCGCCCGTTTTCGCCCCGAGGCCACCGAGCGCGTGCTCTACGTGACGCACTGGGACTCGCGCCCCAGGTCCGAGAGTGCCAGCGACACGGCGCGGCGGCGCCTCCCGGTTCCCGGGGCCAACGATGGGGCGAGCGGGACGGCCATGTTGGTGGCGTTAGGCGACCTGCTCAAGGCGACGCCGCCGCGCATCGGGGTCGACTTCCTCTTTGTCGACGGGGAAGACTACGGCGAGTTTGGGCCACCGGAGGTCGACGTCCTGCTCGGCTCGCGCTACTTCGCCGAGCACCTGTTGGTCCCCAACTATCAGCCCCTGTTCGGCGTGCTGTGGGACATGGTGGGCGATCGGGACCTCAGGATCGACCAGGAGTCCAACTCGCTGCGGCAGGCGCCGGAAGTGGTCACGCTCGTCTGGGAGACGGCGCGCGCCCTCGGCTACGGGAAGACCTTCGTCAATGTCGAGGGGCTGGCCATCACCGACGATCACATCCCGCTCCTCGAGCGCGGGCTCCGCGTGATCGACGTCATCGACCTCGAGTACCCCTGGCACCACACCCCGGACGACACCATCGACAAGGTCTCGGCGGGATCGCTCAAGATCGTGGGCGACGTGGCGTGGGCGTTGTTGCAGCGGTGAACCGCCGGTCGATCGCACTTTTGGTACGGTCCGACGTGGAATGATGACGATCAGGGGGCGGGCGGCGGGTAGCATCCGTCCATGTCCAACGCCTCCGCCAATCGTGCGCCGCTCCTCCTGGCGCTGGTCATCCTGCTCGGGGTTGGGGGGCGCTGGCTGCGTGGGGAGCAGGCGCCGCCAGGCGACACCCCGCTCGCCCGGGTCGCCCTCGACTCGCAGCTCGCCCAGGTAGAGCGGGCGGGAGGGCCAGGCGGGGCGGGAAGGGGGCGGGGACGCCAGAAGGGGGCCGGACCAGCGGTGCCTCGGCGCCGGGCAAAGGGGGGCAACGGAGGCAACCCGTCGGCCGGGACCGGAGGGGCGGCGCGGCGGCCGGCGCAGTCCGATTCGTCCCTGCCTCGCGCCATTCGTTCGGAAAGGACCCCCATCGGGGCCGTCTCCCCGGGCTTCCTCGCTCGACGGGAGGCGGAGCTGGCCGCCGAGGAGTCGAAGGGGCGTGCCGGCAGGGCCAGGCGCGAGGGCGGCGGCGGGAGCGGGGGAGAGGGAGGCTCGCGGCGGGCGCGGCGCCCCTCGTCGGCCCCGCTCGCAGGCGACGGTCGGGCTGCCGAACTCGTGGATCTCGAGACGGCCTCCGCGCGGGAAATCGAGCGGTTGCCGCGGATCGGTCCGGCGCTCGCCCGCCGGATCGTCGAGGACCGCGCCGCGCACGGGCCGTTCGGCTCGCTCGAGGGGCTGCAGCGGGTGCGAGGGGTTGGCCCCGGCGTCGCTAGGCAACTGCAAGGGCACGTGACGTTTGGTCCTACAGGGCGTCCCTGACATGCCAAGCCTTGGCTACGCTGAGGCGCCGAAGACCTCGCCGCTTTCTACCCGAATGGCCGCGCCTCCCGCCCCGCAGACCGAACGAATCCCCGAGCTCCTCCTGCGCGAAGGTTACGTCACGCGTGAGCAGCTCGAACGCGCCGTTCGCGAGGGAAAGTCGAACAACCTTGGGGTCACGTACAACCTCATCAAGACCGGGGCGATCGACGAGCTCGAGCTGACGAAGATCATCGCTCGGGTTGCGCGCATGCCGGCGGTCGACCTCTCGAAGTTCGAGGTCGACACCCGCATCATCAAGCTCGTCCCCGCCGACATCGCCACCAAGCACCTCGTCCTCCCGCTCAAGCGCGACGGACGCACGCTGACGGTGGCCATCGCCGATCCCACCAACCTCGGGATCCTCGAAGACCTCAAGTTCATCACCCGCTACGACATCTTCCCCGTCCTGGCGGGTGAAGTCACGTTGCGGACCGTCATCGAGAAGCAGTACGACGCCGGCGACTCCGCCATGTCGACGCTGCTCGACGACATCGCCGAGATGGGCGACGTCGAGGTGGTGGAGGAGCGGGAAGAAGACGTCTCGGCCGCCGCACTCGCGGCGCAGGTCGACGACGCTCCGGTCGTCAAGCTGATCAACGCCGTCCTCACCGACGCGGTCAAGCGCGGCGCCTCCGACATTCACTTCGAGTGCTTCGAGCACGAACTGCGCGTGCGCTACCGCATCGACGGTGCGCTGCAGGAAGTGATGAAGCCGCCGCTCAAGCTCAAGGCCGCCCTGATCTCGCGCTTCAAGATCATGGCGCAGCTCAACATCGCCGAGCGACGCGTCCCGCAGGACGGGCGCATCAAGCTCAAGATGGGGAACAAGGTCATCGACTATCGCGTCTCGACCCTCCCCACGCTGTTCGGCGAAAAGGTCGTGCTCCGAATCCTCGACAAGGGGAACCTGACGCTCGACCTGGAGAAGTTCGGCATCGAACCGCGCGCCGAGCGCGAACTGATGGAGGCGGTGTCCAATCCGTACGGCATGGTGCTCGTCACCGGCCCGACCGGGTCGGGCAAGACGACGACGTTGTATTCGGCCTTGTCAAAGGTCAACAACATCGACGTCAACATCATGACCGCCGAAGATCCCGTCGAGTACAACCTGTTCGGGATCAACCAGGTGCAGGTGCGCACCGAGATCGGGATGACCTTCGCCGCGGCGCTGAAGGCCTTCCTGCGCCAGGACCCGAACATCATCATGGTCGGCGAGGTGCGAGACCTCGAGACCGGCGGCATCGCCATCAAGGCGGCGCTCACCGGTCACTTGGTGCTCTCGACCTTGCACACCAACTCGGCCCCTGAGACGGTCACCCGTCTGCTCGACATGGGGCTCGAGCCCTTCAACGTGGCGTCGGCGCTCAACCTGGTGCTGGCGCAGCGACTTGTGCGGCGCATCTGCTCGCGCTGCCGGCACAAGTACATCCCCGACGAGGTCGAACTCGGCGGTGCCAAGGTCAAGGCGGAGACGACGTTTCGCGAGCTTCGCTTCACGACCGAAGCGCTGGAGAATGCGAAGTCGCGTGCCCTCCCCGACGCGCTGCCGCACCTGGCCAACCTCTCGCTCGACTCGTGCATCGGCGACATCCCGTTCTTCAAGGGGCGCGGCTGCGACGATTGCAACGGGACGGGGCTCAAGGGGCGGCAAGGTCTCTACGAGGTCATGTTCATGACCCCGCACCTGCGCAAGCTGATCCTGATGAACGTCGGCGCCCAGGAAATCCGCGACGCCGCCATCGAGGAAGGGATGCTGACGCTGCGCATGGACGGGTGGCTCAAGGTGCTGAAGGGGATCACGACGTTGGAACAGGTCATTCGCGAGACGGCCGTGTAACGGCCGTCTCGCTCAGGAAGACGGGAAGACGAGAAGACGGGAAGACGAGGTTCGACGCGCACGACGAATGTGCGCAGCATTACATAGTGACGCTGCCGCTTCGGCGGACGTCTACATACTGGTAATTCCCATCGGGGAAGGGAGGGGATGAGTACATGAGAGCACCGCAGGTGACACGCCGTATGCTGCGCCCCCCCATCTCGTCTTCCCGTCTTCCCGTCTTCCCGTCCTCTCGAATCGCATGACGCGTCCCGCCGCACCACCCAACGTGAACCTCCGCGCCCTGCTCGAAGAGATGATCGAGCGGGAAGCGTCGGACTTGCACGTCACGGCGGGAGAGCGCGCCAAGCTCCGCGTCGACGGTGACATCGTCAATTCCAACGTGGAGTACGTCCTCTCCCCCAAGGACACGCTGCAGCTGGCCTACTCGGTCCTCACCGAGAACCAGAAGAAGCGCTTCGAGATGGAGGATGAGCTCGACTTCTCGTTCGGCATCCAGAACCTGGCGCGCTTCCGCGGCAACTGCTTCAAGCAGCGCGGCTGTGTGTCGATGGTGATCCGGCAGATTCCGTTCACCATCAAGACGTTTGCGGACCTTGGGCTCCCTCCGGTGATCGCGCGCATGAGCGACAAGCCGCGCGGGCTCGTGCTCGTCACCGGCCCCACCGGGTCGGGCAAGTCGACGACGCTGGCGGCGATGATCGACAAGATCAATCGCGAGCGAAAGGGGCACATCATCACGGTGGAAGACCCCATCGAGTTCATCCACCGGCACCAGGGGTGCATCGTCAACCAGCGCGAGGTCGGGACCGACACCAAGACCTTCGCGAACGCCTTGAAGTACGCCCTGCGCGAGGATCCCGATGTGATCCTCGTCGGCGAAATGCGCGACCTGGAGACCATCCAGGCGGCGCTGACCATCGCCGAAACCGGGCACCTCGTCTTCGCCACGTTGCACACCAACTCGGCGGCCGAGGCGATCAATCGTATTATTGACGTGTTCCCGAGTCACCAGCAGTCGCAGGTGCGCGCACAGCTCGCCTTCGTGCTGGAGGGGATCGTGACGCAGACGCTGCTGCCGCGGGCCCGCGGGCGTGGTCGTGTGATGGCGGCGGAGATCCTCGTGATCACCCCGGCCATTCGCGCGCTCATCCGCGACGACAAGGTGCACCAGATCTATTCGTTGATGCAGTCGGGGAAGAAGTTCGGCATGCAGACGCTGAACGACGCCCTGTACCAGTTGTACGTGGCGCGCGAGGTGACCGAGGACGAGTGCCTCCGCACCTCGAGCGACCCCAACGAGTTCCTGCGCATGATCGGCCGCTCGCCGCTGGACGACGATTCGTCGGACAGCAAGAACGGGCGGTTGGCCGGGGCTGGCACGCGCTCATCACCGAGTGCCCGAGATGAAGGGTCTACATCTCGTTTTCCCGTCTTCTCGTCCTCTCGTCTTCCCGTAGAGTACAATGCCTGCATTTACGTACACCGCGCGCGCCGCCAACGGCGAACTGAAGACCGCGACGATCGATGCACCGTCGCGTGAGGACGTCGTCGCGCAGCTCCGCCGGCAGCGCCTGTCGGTGGTCAAGGTCGACGAGGACGCGAAGCCCAAGAAGGCCAAGGGCTCCGTGAAGATGCGCGACATCGTCATCTTCACGCGGCAGTTCTCGACGATGATCAACGCCGGCTTGCCGCTCGTGCAGGCGCTGGACATCCTGGCCAAGCAGTCCGAGAACAAGGTGCTCTCCGAGGTCACGCGCGCGGTCGTCTTCGACGTCGAGTCGGGGCACACCGTCGCCGATGCGCTGGCGCGGCACCCGAATGCGTTCAGCGAACTCTATGTGAACATGGTCGCGGCCGGTGAGGCGGGTGGTATTCTCGATACCATCCTGATGCGCCTGGCGACGTTCATGGAAAAGAACGACGCCCTCGTGCGCAAGGTGAAGGGGGCGATGATCTACCCGGGCGTCATCATGAGCGTGGCCGGCATCGCGATCATCGTCCTCCTGATCTTCGTCATCCCGGTGTTCGAGGAGATGTTCGCCTCGGTTGGCCTGCCGCTCCCGCTCCCCACGCGCGTCGTCATCGCGATGTCGCAGTTCCTGAAGGCGTACTGGTGGCTGCTGGGCGCCGGCATCTTCGGGTTGAGCGTGCTGGGCAAGCGGTACTATGCGACGCCGAACGGCAAGCTGGTGATCGACCGGATGATGCTGCGCTTCCCCGTGTTGGGCGACGTGCTGCGCAAGTCGGCGGTGTCGCGCTTCACCCGCACGCTCGGCACGCTCATCTCGTCGGGCGTCAGCATCCTCGACGGCCTCGAGATCACCGCCAAGACCGCGGGCAACCGCGTGATCCAGGACGCCATCATGCAGTCGCGCGCCTCGATCGCCGGCGGCGACACGATCGCGGCGCCGCTCCAGAAGTCGGCCGTCTTCCCCCCGATGGTCATCTCGATGATCGCGGTCGGTGAGCAGACGGGCGGCCTGGACGAGATGCTGAGCAAGATCGCCGACTTCTACGATGAGGAAGTGGACGCGGCGGTGGGCGGGTTGCTGGCGCTGCTCGAGCCGATCATGATCGTCTTCCTGGGTGTGGTCGTCGGCGGCATGGTGGTCGCGATGTACCTGCCGATCTTCGACATGATCAACGCGTGCAGGGTGGCGGGAGGGGAGGGGGAATTTTTTTTTTTGCTCCCGCCCTCCTCCCACAGGTAAATGTTGGGTCCGACGCTCCGACAGGCTTTCGCGGACCCTCGACAATCTCCGACGCTCCACCGACAGCTCGACACTGAGACGCTGACCGAACGGCCCCACCTCATGGGGCCGTTCTGGCGTTCTGGGGTCGGGCGCAGGAGCCCCGTGCGCGCTTGCGCCTCGGGGGCGGGTGTCACCCGGTTTGGATGCGGGGCAGGGGGGTGGTCGCGGTCCATGGCACCACCCCGCCCGCCGGGGGCACCACCGGCGTTCCCAGCGGGCGGGGCCGCCGCACGCGCGAGCATGGCGAAATCGTGCTCGCGAGACTGGCAAAGCCGACTTGCAGGGCGAACAAACGTTTGGCAGACTGCCGAGACACAGTGATGCCGAACTGAGCCACGTTCTGTGACAGTCTTCGAGTCTCGCGCAATCATCTGCGTGCACGTATACGAGCGCAGCCGTCCCGTCCTCTTCGCGTTCGTGGAGGACGGCGAGCTGATGTGCCTTTGCGGTGCCGTGCACCCGACACTGCAGACTCCTGTCGCGTCGCGGGCTTCAATCACCTAGTCGAGCACGACCCAACGCTCGCGAGTCTGCCGCGGCTCGCGGAACGTCGCCAAGCTGAACGCATCGCCGTGGGAGGGCCCTGGGTGGAGAGTCCGCTCGACGACTAGGTTCTCCGTGGGCGCGCGACGGCATAGCGACTCTTGCTGCAGATCGTGGACGTCCGGTCGGCGAACCAGAACGGCGCCCCATCCGCCGATGCGCGTACGGAGCGTCTTCCATGGGCAGTCATCGGCGCCGGCGTGGCGGCCATTCCTCGCGTTCAGGTGACAGGCGAGGTCCTGCTCGATATCGCTACGCGTTGCCCGAACCGGGAGGTCCTCGTGCCCTGCGGCCACACACACGAGGCGGGGGAGTACGTGCCGCTTCCCAACCTGTGGCTTCGCTCTCCTCCGCGCGCGTTCCCTCAGCGCGACGCGCTCGAATGCGATTCCCGCCCCCGACGCCCGCACCAAGTAGATCCCCCTCACGGACTCAGGTCGTACGCCATCCCCGCGTTCTCGCGCAAAAACATGATGCTGCGCGAGCGTCTGCCCGTGCCATCGGGATCGACGATACTCGTCAATGCGATGACAAGGAGCCCGCTCCCGCACGGCGCCTAACGCTTCGCGCGTCGCCCCCGCCGCACGTTTCGCGACTGCTGCAGTTGCTCGATCAGCGCCCGCAGCGCGCGCGACGCGTGCTGCCTCTGCGGGTAATACAGGTAGTAGCCGGGGAACGGTTCGCAGAACTCCTCCAGCACGCGCACGAGCACACCGCTCGCCAGCTCCTCGAGGATGTACGCGTCCATGGCCATCGTCACGCCCAACCCCGCGGCGGCGAGGCGCCGGTTGATCGCTGAGGCGGTCGAGAGCACGCGCGGGCACCGCCACCGTGAAATGTGCCGCCCCTTCTCGGTGAACTCCCAGCGATACGGCGGGGCATCGGTCGCCGGGTGCCAGTTCAGGCACTCCGTAGTCCACGAGCTCCTTCGGTGCTGCGGCACACCCCGCCGATTGAAGTAGGCCGGCGCTCCCACGACCGCCATCCGGAGATCGCCCGTGACGGGAACGGCGATCATGTCCTTGTCGATGGTCTCGCCGAGCTGGATACCGGCGTCGAAGCCCGCGGCCACGATGTCGACGGGCGACTCGCTGACGGTGAGATCGAGGCGCACGTGCGGATGCGCGGCGAGGAAGGTGGGGAGCAATGACTCCCCCATCATGGTGAGGGCTGCGCTCGAGGTGTGGATGCGCAGCGTGCCGCGCGGCTGGTCGCCCAGCTCGCCCACGGCCGCCGCCGCCGAACGCACCTCGTCGAGCGCCGGACGCACCAGGACGTACAGCCGCTCGCCGGCATCCGTCAGGTGCACGCTGCGCGTGGTGCGGCGCACGAGCGCCACGCCGAGGCGCGTCTCGAGGCGTCGCAACGCCTGACTGACCGCCGAGTGACTCATGCCGAGCCGCTCGCCGGCGGCGCGGAATCCCTTCGCCTCGGCAACGGCAATGAAGGTCGCCATCCCGTCCAGTTCGTCGCTCATTGGACGGAATGGTGACCAGGTGGACGCCGATGGCAAGTAGATGGCTCGGCGACGCCGGGGCACCTTGCGATGCAACCCAGCGCGCAGGTGTCGCCGTGTTCACTGTCCTACCGCACGTCACCCTGAACAACGGCGTCGAGCTCCCGATCCTCGGGCTCGGTGTCTTCCAGAGCCCGCCGGCGGAGACCGCTGCCGCGGTCGAAGCGGCGCTGCGTAGCGGTTACCGCCTCATCGATACGGCGGCCGCGTACGCCAACGAGCGCGAGGTGGGGGAAGGGATCCGCCGCGCGGGCGTCGCACGCGACGAGGTCTTCGTCGAGACGAAGGTCTGGATCAGCGACTACGGCTACGACCAGACGCTGCACGCCTTCGACAAGAGTGCGCGCGCAAGCTGGGCGTCGAGCAGCTCGATCTCCTCCTGCCTGCACCAGCCGCTCCTCGGCGTTCGACCGACGCTCGCGGCGTATCGCGCGCTCGAGACCTTGCTCGTCGACGGCCGCGTGCGCGCCATCGGCGTGAGCAACTTCATGCCCGAGCACCTGGAGCGCCTGCTCGCCGTGGCCAAGGTCGTTCCGGCCGTGAACCAGATCGAGGTGCACCCCTACTTCCAGCAGGCGGCACTGCAGCGCCCGCACGCCGCGCACGGAGTTGCCACGCAGGCGTGGTCGCCCATCGGCGGCATCACGTCGTACCGCGGGATGGAGAAGCGAAGCTTCGACGATCCGACGCTCCTTGCGATTGCGCGGCAGCACGGCAAGTCCGCCGCGCAGGTCATGCTGCGCTGGCACGTGCAGCAGGGGCGCTCGGCGATTCCGAAGTCGGTCCAGCCCGCGCGCATCGCGGAGAACTTCGACGTGTTCGACTTTACCCTAACGACTGAGCAGATGGCGGCCATCGACGCGCTGGAGACCGGCGTGCGCGGCGGGCCGGAGCCGGACGTCATCACGCTCGATGCGTTCGGCATTCCCATTCCGGAAGCATGAACGACGTGCGGACCATTTCCGGCCCCTTTCCGCCTACACGCCAGGAGCTGCTATGAGCGACCATACGCGACACGAAATCGACCGACGCCGCTTCCTCCAGTCAGCGAGCGCGCCTGCCGCCACACCCTCCTTGGCGGGATCGCGTTGCCTGCGCTCGCCCAGCCGACGAACCCGGGCGGGACGGCGGCGGCCGTGGCCCCGGCCGGCGTCGGCGCTCCCGGCACGCTGGAGGTGTCGAGCATCGGGATCGGCGTGCAGAACATGGCCCGCCGATACGAGACCACGGTGCCGTACCGCCCGGAGATGATCCGCATCCTCCGCGCCGCCTACGACCGGGGCGTGACGTTCTTCGACACCGCCGAGGCCTACGGCCCGCACGAGTGCGAGCGCATCCTCGGCGAGGGCGTCGCGCCGTTCCGCGACAAGGTGGTCCTCACGTCGAAGTTCGGCTGGAACATCGACCAGGACACCGGCGCGCGACGGCCCGGGCTCAACAGCAAGCCGGCGCACATCACGCGCGTCGTCGACGGGATGCTCAAGCGGCTCCGCACCGACCGCATCGATCTGCTCTACCAGCACCGGGTCGATCCCGAAGTCCCCATCGAGGACGTCGCCGGCGCCGTGCAGGCGCTGAAGCAGCAGGGGAAGGTGCTGCATTGGGGGCTCTCGGAAATGGGGCGAGGGACGCTCCGCCGCGCGCACGCCGTGCAGCCGGTCACCGCCGTGCAGAGCGAGTATTCGATGCTGTGGCGCGGCCCGGAGCGGGAGGTGATTCCGACGTGCGAGGAACTCGGCATCGGCTTCGTGCCGTGGAGCCCGTTAGGCGTCGGGTTCCTCACCGGCGCCATCGACGCCGGGACGCGCTTCGCGCCGGGTGACATCCGCGGGATCGAGGGTCGTTTCGCACCCGAGAACCTGCCGCACAACCTGCAGCTCGTCGCGCTGCTGCGGCGGTGGGCCGAGCGCAAGCAGGCCACTCCTGCCCAGATCGCGCTCGCATGGCTGCTCGCCCAGAAGCCGTGGATCGTCCCGATCCCGGGGACGACGCAGATGGCCCACATGGTCGAGAACGCGGGCGCCGCGGACGTGCGGTTCACGCCGGGTGAGCTGACAGAGCTGAACGCGGCCGTGCGCGCCGTCGAGGTCCGTGGGCAGCGCCTGCCGGATGCCGTGCTGGTCTTCTCGGGCGTGAGGCGCCGCCGAAGCGATGAGCAGGACGGTCCGAACGGTCGGGCGTTCGCTCGCGTCGCGGGTCGGCCGAGAGGTCACCGTGTGCGTGGTCGCGGCGGCGTGCGGCGTCGGGGCCGAGGCATCGGCGTCGGTGGCCGAGGCGCGCCAGAAGCCCGCGGCGCAGGGGCGGCAGCTCCGCGTGGACGACACCGTCGGCGACCTCTCGACACCCCGCATTCGCCGGGTTCGGGCGCCTGCTCCTGCCGTGGGACGACCGCCGCGCCGACCCGACGATGCGGCTTCGCAACATCGGCGCACTCCCTCCATACCATACCCACAACGATCCAGCGGCCGTCGTGTCGTCCCTCAACCGTATGGTCGACGACGCGGCCGCGGGGCGGGTGGTGTTCCATGACTTCTACACCGCTGCCGAGAAGGAAGCGGAGCCATCGCGCCGGGAACGCGGGGCTCTTCCACTTCCGCGGCAAACCCGGCGCGCCGTTCGCGGTGATCGCACCCGGCGGCGGCTTCGCCTATGTCGGGTCGGTGCACGAGGGCTTCCCGTACGCGGACGAGATCACCAAGCGCGGCTACCACGCGTTCGTGCTGAAGTACCGCGCCGGGCAGGGCGGGCGTCGCGACGGAGGACCTGGCGGCGGCGCTGACGTACATCGACAGGAACGCCGGCGCGCTCGACGTGTCGACCGCCGGCTATTCGCTCTGGGGGAGCTCCGCTGGAGCGCGGATGGCGGCCGCCGTCGCGTCGCACGGTGCGGCCCGATTCGGCGGGGCGGCGATGCCGCGGCCTGCTGCCGTCGTGCTGCTCTACACGGGCCACGCGGACGTCGCGCCTCAGGAGCCGCCGACTCTCGTCGCCGTCGGCGAGGACGACGGGATTGCGCCGCCGGCGGCCAGGCACGCCGCGTCGAGCTGCTGCGGCAGTCCGGGACCGACGTGGTGTTCCACCGGTATCCCGGTGTCGGACACGGCTTCGGACTTGGCGTAGGCACGAGCGCGGAAGGGTGGCTCGCCGACGCCGTCCGGTTCTGGACGGCGCACATCGACCGGCGCGGGCCTAACGACGAGCAGGAGCGTACGAGATGAAGACCCGAACGCTGGGTCGCTTCGGCCCCGACGTATCCTCCCTCGGACTCGGCTGCATGGGACTCAGCTTCGGCTTGGGCCCCGCCACCGACCGCGGCGACGCGGTGCGCCTCCGCGCGCGCCGGAGCGCGGTGTGACCTTCTTCGACACCGCACAGATCTACGGTCCATTCACCAACGAGGAGGTCGTCGGTGAGGCGCTCGCCCCCTTCCGGGACCGGGTCGTGATCGCCACCAAGTTCGGCTTCGACTTCGATGCGGACGGGAAGCCGACCGGTGCACTGAACAGCCGCCCCGAATCGATCCGCCTAACGACTGAGGGGTCGCTCCGGCGCCTGGGCGTCGAGCGCATCGACCTGCTCTATCAGCACCGTGTCGATCCCGCGGTTCCCATCGAGGACGTGGCAGGCACCGTGCGGGCGCTGATCGCGGAGGGGAAGGTGCAGCACTTCGGCCTCTCCGAGGCGGGGGTGCGGACCATCCGGCGCGCCCACGCGGTGCAGCCTGTCGCCGCGCTGCAGAGCGAATATTCGCTCTGGTGGCGCGAGCCCGAGCAGGAGGTCCTTCCCGTGCTCGAGGAGCTGGGGATCGGCTTCGTCCCGTTCTCGCCGTTAGGCAAGGGCTTTCTCACCGGAAAGATCGACGAGACAACCGCGTTCGACGCCGGCGACTTCCGCAACACGGTGCCGCGCTTCGCCCCCGAAAACCGGAAGGCGAATCAGGCGGTGGTCGACGTGGTGCGTGCCCTGGCGGCTCGGAAGGGGGTGACCCCCGCCCAGCTCGCCCTCGCCTGGGTCCTGGCGCAGCGCGCGTGGATCGTGCCGATCCCCGGAACCACGAAGCGTCATCGGCTCGAGGAAAACCCGGGCGCGGCGGACGTCGCGCTGACGCTGGACGAGCTGCGCGAGATCGACGCGGCCACCGCGACGATCCGGGTGCAGGGTGACCGGTACTCCGAGGCCTCGCAACGGATGATCGACCGATGAAGACGCCGGCACGCGGCTGCTCCTTCCTGTTGCACCTCCACATCTCTTGTGCCCATGATGCGCACGACGTCGACTACAACATCCGCCGTGCTCCCGGCACTACTGGGGCTCGCGCTCGTTTCCCCGCTGGGCACATTGGGGCGTTTGCACGCGCAGTCTCCCGCGCGGCCTGCCGTCCGGCCGGCTGCACAGTGGGTCGTGCCCGCCGGCTTCGAGGTCACGACATTCGCGGCGAATGTCGAGAACGCGCGCGCGACGGCGCCCGACCCGCGGGGCACGGGGCCCGTCGGATCAAAGCGGGCCGGCAAGGTGCACGCGGTGATCGACCCAGACGGCGACGGCAAGGAGGACCGCGTGGTGGTGATCGCCAGCGGGTGACTCAACCGAATGGCGTCACCGTGCGCAATGGCGCGCTCTACGTCGCGACCACCAGCCCGCTCCTGCGCTTCGACGACATCGAGCAGCATCTCGATGCGCCCCGCGCGCCGGCCGTCGTGCGCGACAGCCTGCCTAACCCGAGCGCCGGGCACACCTGGAAGTTCATCGCCTTCGGGCCCCGACGACCTGCTCTACATGTCGGTTGGCGCGCCGTGCAACGCCTGCCTCTCGCCCCCGCTGGTGTCGACCATCGTCCGGATGAAGCCCGATGGCTCGAACCTCCAGGTCTTCGCCGAGGGGGTGCGCAACACGGTCGGCTTCGACTGGCATCCGACCTCCCGAGAACTTTGGTTCACCGACAACGGGCGCGACGCACTCGGCGACGACGTGCCCGGCGATGAGCTCAACGTCGCCCAGAAGGCCGGCCTGCACTTCGGCTTTCCGTTCTGTCATCAGGGCGACGTGAAGGACCCCGAGTTCGGCGCGCAGCGTGCCTGCGCCACCACCGAGCCGCCGGTGAAAGTGTTGGGCGCCCACGTCGCAGCCATCGGGATGACGTTCTACACGGGAAGGATGTTTCCTGCCGAATACCGGAACGCGGTGTTCATCGCGGAGCACGGATCGTGGAACCGGTCGAAGCCGAGCGGCTATCGCGTCATGGTGCTGCGCACGAATTGTCCCCGCGTGACGAGCTACGACACCTTCCTCGATGGCTTCCTCCCCAACCGGGACAGCGCACCGGGTGGCTGGGGGGGAGCACAGGGGGAGCGGCCTCGGCGGCCGCTGATGTGCTGCAGATGCCGGACGGCTCGCTTCTCATCAGCGACGGCCACGGGCAATCGCCTGTTGCGTGGCAGCTACCGTCGATAGTTATC